>NZ_VLJG01000012.1:0-132791 GCF_007829415.1 Aminobacter sp. J44
AGTAGAGCCCCGCGACACGATCGTGGATGAAGGAGAAGTCGATCACCGCGTCGATCTTGCGCAGCAGGTGATCTGCTGGAACAAGGCTCTCGAGCGTCACCATCTCGATCGCCGTCTGWWCKGGAGCAGGYTTCTTCARCATGCCCCACTGAATCAAAAACCTCCGGCCGAAGCCAGAGGTTTGTCAGCAGTCTGAGGCCGGTCTCGCGACCGGCCTTTCTTTTTGAAACCTGCCAAGTCTCAGGCGCGGCGGAAGAGCGCCCAGACGGCCGGGACGACCGAAGCAGCGAGCGCTGCCTTAACGAGGTCCGGCACGATGAACGGAACGACACCGAACTGCCATGCGGCCTCGGCACCGATCAGGACCGACAGCCAGGCGAAGCCGGCAGCAAGGATGGTTGCGACAGCGGCAACCATGACGGCGAACAGACGGAACGGCTTGTTACCCCAGCCGCGGTCAGCCGCCCAGCCGACCATCGCGGTCGCGGCGATCATGCCGACAAGGTAGCCACCGGTGGTGCCCATCATGTAAGCGAGACCGATGCCCTTCTCAGGGGTGCTCTGGAAGACCGGGAAGCCGGCAGCACCCTCGGCGAGGTAGAGCAGGAAGGTCGCAAGGCCGAGGCGCGAGCCGTAGGCGGCTGCGAGCGCCAGCACGGCGAAGTTGCCGAGATAGAGGTCGACCGGTCCCAGAACCACCTTGGTCTTGGCTGCAACGGTAAGCAGCAACGTGCCGGCTACGGCCAGAAAACCGAGGGCCGCGTAGCGAGCAATGCCCTTTTCAGGCAAGGCAAGCGAAACGAGCGGACGGGAAAGAACTGCAGCTGACATCGGGTTCTCCATCAGGATCCGGAAGGCAATACACGGTTTTCCGTATATGGCCTTCCGTGATATGCGGCAACACGTTTCGCTCGCAGTGCCTGTTCACAAGGAAACCGCTAATGGCTCTGGATTTTGACAACCACTTCGAGCCTGCGCACGGCGAGGCGATTGAAGTTGCCCCCGGCGTGCGACGAATCACGGCCGATAATCCAAGCGCCTTCACCTTCCACGGGACGAACAGCTACATACTGGGCACCGATACACTGGCGGTGATCGATCCTGGCCCGGTCAGCGAGAATCATTTCCAGGCACTGCTGCGCGCGATCGGCGGCCGCCCGGTCAGCCACATCTTCGTTTCGCACACCCATGCCGACCACTCGCCGCTCGCGCGCCAGCTCAAGGAAGCGACTGGCTCGAAGGTCTATGCCGAGGGTCCCCACCGCCCTGCCCGGCCGCTGCGCATCGGTGAAATCAATCCGCTCGACGCCAGCGCCGACACCGAGTTTATGCTGGACGTTTCGCTTGCCGATGGCGAACTCGTCGAGGGCGACGGCTGGAGCCTGCGCGCGATCTACACACCGGGGCACACCGCCAACCACCTCGCCTTTGCGCTCGAAGGCACCGGTATCCTCTTTTCCGCCGACCACGTGATGGCCTGGGCAACGACGATCGTCGCCCCGCCCGACGGCGCGATGTCGGACTATATGGCCTCGCTCGATAAGCTCATGGAGCGCGACTACACGCTTTATCTGCCGGGCCACGGCGGGCCGGTGCGTCAGCCATCCGCGTTCCTGCGCGGCCTCAAGACGCACCGCAGGATGCGCGAGCGCGCGATCCTCGAGCGGCTGCGCAGCGGCGACCGCACCATTCCGGAAATGGTTGCGGCGATCTACCGCGACACCGACCCGCGGCTCCATAACGCCGCTGGCTTGTCGGTCCTTGCCCATCTTGAGGACATGGTCGCGCGCGGTCTCGTCGAGGCCGAAGGCGAGCCATCAATTGGCGGGATCTTCATCCCCCGCTGAGGCGGGAATATCGATGATCTCGAGCGACTGGCGCTCGAACTCCGCCTCCAGCGCCGTCATGAAGCGGTTGATGCGCCGCGCGCCGCTGCCAAGGTCGTGCCAGAAGTAGCGCTGGGCGAACCGCAGGTCGACGAACACCGTCTCGCCCTCGTCGACGAGCCGCAGCACCCCGTCTGATGGGAGCCGCAGCAGCCAGGTCGGCGCATAGACCTCCAAAGTCAGCCGGGTTTGTTCTGTCTCAACCGGCAGCTGACGCGTCGGACGCCACCCCTGTTGCTCCAGCGCAACCTTGAGGGCGCTGAATACCCGCTCCATCGACGCATCGAAGCGGCGGCCCGTCAGGTCCGGATAGGCCTCCGCCTGCACCGAAGCCTCTTCCCGCGTGATGCGGCCAAGCGGGTTCATGCCCGCGTTGCGGTTATTCTGGGCGGTGATGAAGGCGGGCGGGTCGATGAGATCCGTCGAAACATCGGCGAGCGGCGGATGGGTCAGGTAGAGATAGACGCCATAGCCGTAAGGTGCCAGCACCAGCGCCGAGAGAAGCACTGCCACCAACGACGCGCGCCCGCCCTTCGCGCCGTAGTGCCACAGGCGATGGAATCCGAGTGCCGCCAGCAAGATGGCGAGGATCGCAAGCCCCGCGACCAGCGCCAGCACCCACAGGAAGGCAGCCGTCTCCATCAACCCGTAGCGATGGCCCACGCAGGCCACCAACAGCAGGATCAGCGAAAACGAAGACACCTTCCGCGCCCAGTCGGCCGAGCGCGAAACCCTGCGATCCGCCAGTATCGTCGTTGCCATGCCGTGCCTGCCCGCAGCAATGAATCTGAGCGCAATCTACGGCAAGCGGATTTGAAACGGTATCGGTTTCAGCCTGTACCTTCTCCCCGCTCGCAGGGAGAAGGTGCCCGAAGGGCGGATGAGGGGGCAGCACGGCATGACAGGCGGACGACCGTCCTGCCGAGCGTCCGATCAAGACCACGCCCCTTACGCCGTCGGCAGCTGGTATTGCCGGAACTGTTCGCGCAGCGTCGTCTTCTGGATCTTGCCGGTCGCCGTGTGCGGGATCTCGTCGACGAAGGCCACGTCGTCCGGCAGCCACCACTTGGCGACCTTGCCCTCGAGGAAATTCAGCAGTTCCTGCTTGTCCGGCTGCTTGCCGGGCTTTGGCACCACTACCAGCAGCGGGCGCTCGTCCCATTTCGGGTGCCGGACGCCGATGACGGCCGCCTCCGCCACATCCGGATGCCCGACGGCGAGATTCTCCAGCTCGATGGTCGAGATCCATTCGCCGCCGGACTTGATGACGTCCTTGGCGCGGTCCGTCACTTGCATGTAGCCGTTCTCGTCGATATGGGCGACGTCGCCCGTGTCGAACCAGTTCTCGTCGTCGAATTGCTCGTATCCGGCCCCGCCATAGTAGGCCCGGGCGACCGCCGGGCCCCTCACCTTCAGGCGGCCAAAGGTCTTGCCGTCCCAGGGCAGCTCGTTGTTGTCGTCGTCGGTGACCTTCATCTCGACGCCGAAGGGGGCAAAGCCCTGCTTCTGCTTGACGTCGAGCAGCGCGTCGCCCGCGAGGTTCGCATGCTGCGGCTTCATGGTGCAGAGCGAACCGAGCGGGCTCATCTCCGTCATGCCCCAGGCGTGGATGACCTCGACGCCAAAGTCGCGCTCGAATTTTTCCGTCATCGCCCGCGGGCAGGCCGAGCCGCCGATGATGACGCGCTTCAGATAGTGCAGCTTCTTGCCGGAGCTTTCGAGGTACTGCAGCAGCATCAGCCAGACGGTCGGCACCGCCGCGGTGCAGCTCACCTTCTCCGTGTCCAGCAGCTCGTAGACCGACTCGCCGTCGAGCTTGCCGCCCGGCATCACCATCTTTGCCCCCACCATCGGCGCGCTTTGGGCAAGACCCCAGGCGTTGGCATGGAACATCGGCACGACCGGCATGACGGCATCGCGCGACGACAGGCCCATCGCGTCGGGCTGAACCGCCATCATCGCGTGCAGCACGTTCGAGCGGTGCGAGTAGACGACGCCCTTGGGGTCGCCCGTCGTGCCGGAGGTGTAGCACATGCCGCTCGCCGTGTTTTCGTCCAGCGCGAGCCACTGGAAGTCGCCGTCGGCCTGGGCGAGCCAGTCCTCGTACGCCACAGCGCCCGGCAGCGTGGTCTGCGGCATGTGCGCGGCGTCAGTGAAGACGATCACCTTCTTCACGCTCGGCACCTGCGGCAGGATCTTTTCCGCCAGCGGCACGAACGTCAGGTCCACGAACAGGAGTTTGTCCTCGGCGTGGTTCATGATCCAGGCGATCTGGTCGGGAAACAGGCGCGGGTTGAGCGTGTGGTAGACGGCGCCGATGCCGTTGATGCCGTACCAGGCTTCCAGGTGGCGGGCTGTGTTCCAGGCAAGAGTGGCGATGCGATCGCCCAAGCCGTAACCATCCCGCTGCAACTGCTGCGCAACCTTCAGGGCACGGCTACGCAATTGGGCGTAGGTCTGGCGGACGATGGGTCCTTCTATTGAGCGTGTGACCACCTCCCGTTCGCCATGCTGTCTCGCGGCATGATCCAGTATCTTGTGACAGAGCAGAGGCCATTCCTGCATCAGTCCTTGCATCGCGTTCCTCCTCCTTGCGTTGCCAGGTCAGTGTTCGCCGGAATGAGCCCGCTGTCCAGAGGATGCGAAGGCCGGGGGTGACGCTTGTCGCGAAGGATCTGGAACCGCCGGTTCCGCGCAGCGTTTGGCTTCGGCACCCATGGAGAGGCAACGAATGACCGCGAGCGACGCGCTCTCACCCGCACTGAAGCCACCGCCACCCCCATTTGAAGCTGCCCTTGAAGCCGTCGAGCTCGAACTTGCCCTCGGAAAACGAGACACGAAGCAGGATCTTTGCGAGCAGATCATCCGCGAAACGGTGGAGAGCGTCGGCGGCATCCTGCTGTTCCAGATCAGGATCGGGGAAGGAAGAGACCAGCGCTGGTTGGGCGCAGTCGCCTTTGCCGAGGATGACCGCCAGGAATATGCGGTGATATCGATCCCCTGCGACGGCAGCCCGATCGAAGTAACGCCTGTCACGCAGTCCAGCCTGCCGCTGGCGTCGCTTGCGGTCGCCTATGCCAACCTCGCGCAATGCTGGGCGAAGAGCCGCACGCAGGGCCCGCTCGAAACGGCCTGAGGCCTCTTTCTCAACCAAACGCCATCGCTTAAGGGACCCCTAGCCATCTTCCAGGGGACCTTCCGGCATGATTCGTCTCGAAAACATCAGCAAGCAGAACGGTCAGCAGATCGTCTTCATCGAAGCGTCTGCGGCCCTGCAGCGAGGCGAAAAGATCGGTCTCGTCGGTCCGAACGGCGCGGGAAAGACCACGCTGTTCCGCATGATCACCGGACAGGAAACGCCGGATGAAGGACAGGTTTCCATCGATCGCGGCGTGACCATCGGCTACTTCAGCCAGGATGTCGGCGAAATGGAAGGCCGCACCGTCGTCGCCGAGGTCATGGAAGGCATGGGCCCCGTCAGCGCGATGATCGCGGAGATGGCCGAGCTTGAGGCGGCAATGGGCGATCCCGAACGAGCCGACGAGATGGACGAGATCATCGAACGCTACGGAGAGGTGCAAAGCCGCTTCGATGAGATCGATGGCTACTCGCTCGATGGGCGCGCACGCGAGGTTCTCGACGGCCTCGGCTTCTCGCAGGAAATGATGGACGGCGATGTAGGCAACCTGTCGGGCGGCTGGAAGATGCGCGTCGCGCTCGCTAAGATCCTCCTGATGCGGCCAGACGCCATGCTGCTCGACGAGCCGAGCAACCACCTCGACATCGAGAGCCTGATCTGGCTCGAGAAATTCCTGCAGAACTACGATGGCACCATCCTCATGACCTCGCACGATCGCGAGTTCATGAACCGGATCGTTTCGAAGATCATCGAGATCGACGCCGGCAACCTGACGACCTACTCCGGCGACTACACGTTCTACCTTGAGCAACGCGCGCTGGCGGAAGCGCAGCAGCAGGCGCAGTTCGAGCGCCAGCAGGCTATGCTCGCCAAGGAGATCGCCTTTATCGAGCGCTTCAAGGCCCGCGCCTCGCATGCAGCCCAGGTGCAGAGCCGCGTCAAGAAGCTGGACAAGATCGACAAGGTGGAGCCGCCCAAGCGCCGCCAGACCGTCCGCTTCGAGTTCCAGCCGGCGCCACGCTCGGGCGAGGACGTCGCAACCGTGAAGGACGTTCACAAGAGCTATGGCTCGAAGGTCATCTACGCAGGCCTCGACTTTCAGGTACGGCGCCGAGAACGCTGGTGCGTCCTCGGCGTCAACGGTGCCGGCAAGTCGACGCTGCTCAAACTCATCGCCGGCGCTTCCGAGCCGGATAAGGGGACGGTAGCGCGCGGGCCGAGCGTCAAGATGGGTTATTTCGCCCAGCATGCGATGGAAGTGCTGGAGGGCGACCTCACAATCCTCCAGACCCTGGAGCGTCAGTTCCCGCAGGCGGGTCAGGCGCCGCTGCGCGCTCTTGCCGGTTGCTTCGGCTTTACCGGTGATGACGTGGAGAAGCGTTGCCGGGTGCTGTCAGGCGGCGAGAAGGCGCGGCTCGTCATGGCAATCATGCTGTTCGACCCGCCGAATTTCCTCGTTCTCGATGAGCCGACCAACCACCTCGACATCGCCACCAAGGAAATGCTCGTCGATGCGCTGTCGAAATATGAAGGCGCGATGCTGTTCGTCTCGCACGACCGCCATTTCCTGTCGGCGCTCTCGAACCGCGTGCTGGAACTCACTGAAGAAGGCCCCCGCACCTATGGCGGCGGCTACACCGAATACGTCGCCAGCACCGGCCAGGAAGCGCCCGGGTTGCGGTAGGTCTGTTGCGGTAGCGCTCTAAGAGCCCCCTCGGTCCTTCGGACCACCTCCCCCTCTCGAGGGGGAGGATCCAGCGGCAACGCCACGCTTTATCCAGCTTGAAACTTACGTCTCCGGGATCTTCCCCCGCTTGCGGGGGAAGTGTCGCGAAGCGACGAAGGAGGCGTCTGGCTCCAACCTTGGTGAGCATGCTCTCGGTCAGCCCCATCCGGTCCTTCGGACCACCTCCCCCTCAAGAGGGGGAGGATCTAGCTTTGAGCCTGTAAGATCCGTTTGGAAACCACGTCTCCAGGATCTTCCCCCGCGTGCGGGGGAAGTGTCGCGAAGCGACGAAGGGGCGTCTGGCTCCAACCTTGGTGAGCATGCTCTCGGTCAGCCCCCTCCGGTCCTTCGGACCACCTCCCCCTCACGAGGGGGGGGGATCCAGCTTTGAGCCTGTAAAGACCGTTCTGGAAATTACGTCTCCGGGATCTTCCCCCGCGTGCGGGGGAAGTGTCGCGAAGCGACGAAGGGGGCGTTCAAGAGCCCCCCTCTCAGAACTATTTCTGCCACTGCTTCACCGCCGCCTGCGCCGCTGCTAGCCGCGCGATCGGTACGCGGAACGGCGAGCACGAGACGTAGTCGAGCCCCACTTCCTCACAGAACTCGATCGAGCGCGGGTCGCCGCCATGCTCGCCGCAGATGCCGAGCTTGAGGCCGGGCTTGGCCTGCCGGCCGCGCTCGGCGGCAATGCGGACCAGCTCGCCAACGCCCTCGACGTCGATCGAAATGAACGGGTCCTGCTCGACGATGCCCTTCTGGCGATAGGTCTCGAGGAACGACGAGGCGTCGTCGCGCGAAATGCCGAAGGTGGTTTGGGTGAGGTCGTTGGTGCCGAACGAGAAGAACTCGGCGGCCTCGGCGATCGCATTGGCGCGCAAGGCCGCGCGCGGCAGCTCGATCATCGTGCCGACAAGGTAGTCGAACTTGCTGCTCGTCTCCTGCATCACCGCCTGGGCGACGTGGTCGATGCGCGCCTTGACGTAGTCGAGCTCCTTCATGAGGCCGACCAGCGGCACCATGATCTCCGGCACGACCGGGCTGCCGGTCTTCTTTCCGGCTTCGGCAGCCGCCTCGAAGATCGCGCGCGCCTGCATCTCGGCGATCTCCGGATAGGAGACGGCGAGCCTGCAGCCGCGATGGCCGAGCATCGGGTTGAATTCGTGCAGCGCCTCGGTGCGCTGGCGCAGCTTCTCAGCGGACACGCCCATCGCTGCGGCAACGTCAGCGATTTCCTGCTCGGTCTTCGGCAGGAACTCGTGCAGCGGCGGGTCGAGCAGGCGGATCGTCACCGGCAGGCCCGCCATGATCTCGAACAGCTCGACGAAGTCGGAGCGCTGCATTGGCAGCAGCTTCGCTAGCGCCGCGCGGCGGTCCTTCTCGGTGTCGGCGAGGATCATCTCGCGCATGGCGACGATGCGGTCGTCGTCGAAGAACATGTGCTCGGTGCGGCAAAGGCCGATGCCCTCGGCGCCGAACGAGCGCGCCATGCGCGCATCCGCCGGCGTCTCGGCGTTGGTGCGCACCTTCATTCGTCGCAGCTTGTCGGCCCAGCTCATGATGGCGGCGAAATCACCCGACAACTCCGGCTGCAGCATCGGCACGGCACCCTTGAGCACCTGACCGGTGGTGCCGTCGATGGTGATGATGTCGCCGCGGTGGAACGTTCGGCCCATCGCGACCAGCGTTCCGGCACGCGCGTCGACGCGCAGGGTGCCAGCGCCCGACACGCACGGCTTGCCCATGCCGCGGGCGACCACCGCTGCATGGCTGGTCATGCCGCCACGGGTAGTGAGAATACCTTCCGAGGCATGCATGCCGTGAATGTCCTCGGGGCTCGTCTCGACGCGCACGAGGATCGCCTTGCGGTTCTGCGCCCGCATCTCTTCCGCCTCGTCCGAGGTGAAGACGATTTCGCCGGTCGCGGCACCCGGCGAAGCCGGCAGACCGACGGCGATGACGTCGCGCGTCGCCTTCGGGTCGATGGTCGGGTGCAGCAGCTGGTCGAGCGAAGCCGGGTCGATGCGCGCGACGGCTTCCGCCTCGGTGATCAGCCCCTCGCTCGCCATGTCGACGGCGATCTTGAGTGCTGCCCGCGCCGTGCGCTTGCCCGAGCGTGTCTGCAGCATCCACAGCCGCCCGCGCTCGATGGTGAACTCCAGGTCCTGCATGTCGCGGTAGTGCCGCTCAAGCTTATCCGCGATCTCGACAAAAGCGGCGAAAGCTTCCGGCATCGCCTTTTCCATAGACGGCTTGTCGGAGCCGGCCTCTATCCGCGCTTCCTCGGTAAGGTTCTGCGGCGTGCGGATGCCGGCAACGACGTCCTCGCCCTGCGCGTTGATCAGGAACTCGCCATAGAGGCGCTTTTCACCGGTCGAGGGGTTGCGGGTGAAGGCGACGCCGGTCGCCGACGTCTCGCCCATATTGCCGAACACCATCGCCTGGATATTGACGGCGGTGCCCCAGCTCTCCGGAATGTCGTGCAGGCGGCGATAGGTGATCGCACGCGGGTTCATCCAGCTGGAGAAGACGGCGCCAATCGCGCCCCACAGCTGCGCGTGTGGGTCCTGCGGGAACGGCTCGTCCAGCTCTTCCTCGACCTTCGCCTTGTAGAGCGCGATGACCTGCTGCCAGTCCTCGGCGGTCAGGTCGGTGTCGTACTCGTAGCCGCGGCCGGCTTTCTCGTCCTCGAGGATCTCCTCGAAATACTCGTCATCGAGGCCGAGCACGACGTCGGAGTACATCTGGATGAAGCGGCGGTAGCTGTCATAGGCAAACCGAGGATCGCCGGAATCGCGGGCGAGCGCCTCGACCGTCTGGTCGTTGAGGCCAAGGTTGAGCACCGTGTCCATCATGCCCGGCATAGAGGCGCGCGCGCCCGAGCGGACCGATACCAGCAGCAGCTTCTCAGGATCGCCGAACCGGCGGCCGGTGATCTCGGCCACGCCGTCAAGCGCGGCCTGCACCTGCGCCTTCAGCTCCGGCGGATAGCTCCGTGCGTTCTCGTAGTACCAGCGGCAGACCTCGGTGGTGATCGTAAAGCCTGGCGGTACGGGAAGGCCCAAATTGCACATCTCCGCAAGGTTAGCGCCCTTGCCGCCGAGCAGCGCGCGGTCGCCCGCCGTACCCTCTGCCTTGCCTCCACCGAAGCTGTAGACCCAATTAGCCATCGCAGCCGTCCGCCTCTCGTACAGTTAGCCGGTTCAAACTCGTCAGCCCCTCGCGCCTGAGCGTTAGAACCCGAATGGCACGAAAGCAAGGACTGCATTCGGCTGCCGGCAACCTCAATCGATTTGGATCAAAATTCTTTCTTCCCAAGATCAGCAGGGTGGCCTAGACTTGAACAAAACCAGAACAAGCGAGGAGACTTCAGCATGCGCGAAGACGGCAAACTCGACTATCTGGAGATGCAGGCAGCAAACGGCACGCTCGACAGCGTCAAGGCGTTCTACAGCGCGGCCTTCGGCTGGACGTTCACCGACTACGGCCCGACCTACTCGGCCTATTCTGAAGGTCTTGACGGTGGCTTCGACAGTTCAACTACACGCGAGACAAAGCCGCTGCCGGTTCTCTACTCTGCCGATCTTGAGCGGACGCTCGACGCGGTCACCGAGGCGGGAGGCAAGATCGTCCGGCCGATCTTCTCGTTCCCCGGCGGGCGGCGCTTCCACTTCACCGATCCCGCCGGCAACGAGCTTGCGGTCTGGAGCGAAAAATAACTGGAGGAGGAAACAGCATGCACATCGGCAGSTGCCATTGCGGCAATGTGAAATACGAGGTCGACGCCGAATTCACCGAGGGGCTGGAGTGCAACTGCTCGCACTGCAGCCGGAAGGGCTATCTGCTCAGCTTCGTGCCCCGCGACAAGGTGAAGATGCTGACGCCGATGGAGCAGCTTTCGACCTACCACTTCAACCGCCACGTCATCGACCACCACTTCTGCCCCAACTGCGGCTGCGCGCCGATCGCGTTCGGCACCGCGCCCGACGGCAGCGCCACCGCCGCCATCAATATCCGCTGCATCGAGGGAATCGACCTCACCACAATCAAGCGCCAACCGGTTGACGGGCGCAGCTTCTAGCTTGCCTCAGCGAGTTCGGCGGCCGTCTGCAGGTCCACGGAGACCAACTGGCTGACGCCCTGCTCGGCCATGGTGACGCCGAACAGGCGGTTCATGCGCGCCATGGTGATGGGGTTGTGGGTGATGACGACGAAGCGCGTCTCCGTCGTCTTCGCCATCTCGTCCATCAAATTGCAGAACCGCTCGACATTGTGATCGTCGAGCGGTGCGTCAACCTCGTCGAGCACACAGATCGGTGCCGGGTTGGTGAGGAACACGGCAAAGATCAGCGCCATCGCCGTCAGCGCCTGCTCGCCGCCTGACAGCAGCGTCATCGTCTGCGGCTTCTTGCCCGGCGGGCGGGCGAGGATTTCGAGGCCGGCTTCGAGCGGATCGTCCGACTCGATCAGCTGCAGCTCGGCCGTGCCGCCGCCGAACAGGTGCGTGAACAGGCGCTGGAAGTGGCCGTTGACCACCTCGAACGCTGCCAGCAGCCGCTCGCGGCCTTCTCGATTAAGGCTCTGGATTGCCTGGCGCAGCTTGCGGATCGCCTCGATCACGTCCTCGCGCTCGGTGATGATCGTGCCGTGGCGTTCCATCAGCTCGCGCTGCTCTTCCTCCGCGCGCAGGTTCACCGCTCCTAGACGCTCGCGTTCGATCTTCAAGCGCTCCAGGTCGCGCTCCGTAGCGGCCATGTCCGGCAATGGCGCGTCGGGCTCGAGCCCGGCATGCTTCAGCACCATGTGCGCGGGAACGTTGAGCACTTCCTGGATGCGCGCCTCGGCCTCGCGGCGGCGCTCATCGGCAGCGGTCAGGCGTTCCTCGGCGCGGCCGCGCGCCTCGCGCGCTTCCGACAGCGCCTGGATCGCCTCGGTTGCGGCGCGGTCCGCCTGCGCCTGTTTGGTTTCGGCGGTCTGCAGCCGGTCGTTCGCCTCGCGCTGCGCGGCCTCTGCCTTGGACAGTTCCGACATCAGGCTGCGGCGCCGCTCATCGATCTCGTCGGGAGCTTCCGCCAGCGCCTCGTATTCGGCTGCGGCCTCCTCGCGGCGCTCGCGAAGCGAGGCAATCTGCCGGTCGGCATTTGCCGCGCGTTCGATCCACGACTTGCGCTCGACCTGGATGGCGGCGAGCCGGCGCGTACGCGCCTCGGCCTCGCGGCCAAGGCCTTCGTGCGCCGCGCGGGCATCAGCCAGGCGCGCGCGGTCTTCGGCGACGTCCTTCGCAAGCCGATCAAGCTGGATCTGCAGCTCGGTCAGGTCAGGCGCTTCGGCCAGCGCCATCTGCGCTTCCTCGACGCTCTCGGCGGCTTCCGACGCAGTCNCAGCCTTTTCGGCACGCGCCAGCGCATCGCGTGCCTCGCTGGCCGCGCGTTGCGCCTCGCGCAACGCCTCACGTGCCCGCCGCTCATCTTCGACGGCCTGCTTCACGCGGGCTTCGGCCCGCGCCAGCACGTCCTCGGCGGCACGCAGCGCGTCCGCAGCTTCCTGCGCCTCGGCCTCAAGTTCGGCGAGGCGGTTTTTCTGAGCCAGCCTGAGTGCAGCCGCTGTCGGCGCATCGGCACTCGCCGTTACGCCATCCCAGCGCCACACGGCGCCCGCCCGGCTGACCAGCACCTGACCGACCTGAAGCTGCGATTGCAGCGCCGGTCCCTGCTCGTCATCGCAAACGCCGATCTGCGACAAGCGCCGCGCCAGTTGCTCCGGTGCGCGGACGAGTTCTGACAACGGCCGGACACCAGCCGGCAGCGCCGGGTCGCCATCCTGTGGCGGAACATTGCCCCAGTGGACCGGTGCAGCGGCATCCAGCGGCAGGTCGATGTCCTCGCCCAGGGCCGCGCCCAGCGCCGTCTCGTAGCCGCGTTCGACGCGCACCTGCTCGAGTGCCGCCGGGAATCCATCTCCGGAAACCGCGCTCAGCATCTTTGCGAGCGTCCGCGCCTCCGTCTCGATGCCCTGCAGGCGGGCTCGCGCCTCGGCGAGCGGCGGACGTGCCGCTGCTTCCGCCTCGCGTGCTTCGGCCACGGCATCTTCAGCGATGGCAACCGCCTCCTCGGCCTGGACAGCGCGTTCCTCGGCCTCTTCGGCCAGCATCCGTTTCTCGGCGGGATCTGCCAGCGCAGCGATCTGCTGCGTGATTTCCGACGCCTCGCGATCGATCTCTGCGAGCTGGCGCATCAGGCGGTCGCGCCGCTCGGTGGAATCGCGCAGCGCGCGTTCGGCCTGCGCGCGGGCTGCAGCAGCCTCGGCGCGCTCGGACGTCAGCTTCGCAAGCGCCGCTTCGCTTGCCGCAAGGCGTGCCTGCGCTTCCTCGAACTCGGCGCGGGTCTGCGCCTCACGCTCGGTCGCGCCCGCATTCTCGGAGTTCAGCGTGCGCTCTTCCTCGTCGAGCCGGGCTAGCACTTCGGCATTATCTCGCACCATCCGCTCTTCGCGGGCGATGTCATCATCGAATTGCGACAGGCGCTTCTGCAGCTCGGCAGCGCGCGCCCGCATGCGGTTCGCTTCGTCTTCAAGCTGAGTCTTGGCGATCGTCAGCCGCTGCACCGTCGCCGCAGCAGCCGCCGCCGCGTCGCGCAGCTGTGGCAGATGGTGGGCGCCGATCGCCTGCTCGCGCGCGGCATTCATCTGCGCCGCTGCACGGTCGCCGACCAGCTTGGTCGCCTCGGCCAGCGCGGACTTTGCCTCGGCCTCCTGCGCCTTCGCCTGCGACCAGCGCAGATGCAGCACGATCGCCTCCGCCTTGCGGATTTCAGCCGACAGGTTGCGGAAGCGGGTCGCCTGCCGCGCCTGACGCTTCAGGCTCTCGATCTGGCTTTCGAGTTCGCCGACGACGTCGTCGAGACGCTCGAGGTTCTGCTCGGCTGCGCGCAGGCGCAGCTCCGCCTCATGGCGGCGGGTGTGCAGGCCGGAAATGCCGGCCGCCTCTTCCAGCAACGCACGGCGCGCCTGCGGCTTTGCCTGGATCAGCTCGCCGATACGCCCCTGCCCCACCATCGACGGTGAGCGCGCCCCCGTCGACTGGTCGGCGAACAACAGCTGCACGTCCTTGGCGCGCGCTTCCTTGCCGTTGATGCGATAGACTGACCCTGCCTCGCGCTCGATGCGGCGCGACACCTGCAGCTCGTCCGCGTCGTTGAAGGCGGGCGGCGCGGAGCGGTCCGTGTTGTCGAGGAAGAGGGTGACCTCGGCGGTATTGCGCGCCGGGCGCGTCGCCGAGCCGGAAAAGATCACGTCGTCCATGCCGGACGCACGCATGTTCTTGTACGAGCTTTCGCCCATCACCCAGCGCAGCGCCTCGACAAGATTGGACTTGCCGCAGCCGTTGGGGCCGACGATGCCGGTCAGCCCGCGCTCGATGACGAATTCGCTGGGTTCGACGAAGGACTTGAAGCCGAGAAGGCGGAGCCGGGAGAACTTCATGCGCGCGCCCTCCGTCGGGCCGGCGCGCGCAGAAACGCTGTCGCCAGGTTGCGACTAGAGCATGCTGTCGAGGATGGCCGACATCTCCTCAACCCTCATAGCCCCCTTGTAAACGTTTCCGTTGATGAAGAAGGTGGGCGTGGAATCGACGTTGAATTCCTTGGCGCCTCGATCTCGTACCTTCCTGACATCATCCAGAAGCTTCTGATCAGTCAAGCACGCCTCGAAGGACTCCTGTGAAAAACCGCCCAGACGGGCGATCTGGAGCAGCGCTTCGCGGGCATTTTCGACCGGCGCCCAGTTCTGCTGCTGCTGGAACAGCACGTCGACCATGGCGAAATACTTGTCGTCGGCGCAGCGGGCGAGCATGAAGCCAGCCTCCGCGCGCGGGTCGAACGGGAACTCGCGCAGCACCAGGCGCGCCTTGCCGGTGTCGATGTAGTTCTTCTTGATGTCCGGCAGCGTATTGCGGTGGAAGTTCGCGCAGTGGCCGCAGGTCATCGAAGCATATTCAACGATGGTGATCGGCGCATCGGCGTTGCCCAGCACCTTGTCCGGCAGCGCGCCCTCAGCCAGCACCTTGGCCATATCGACCTTACCGCTCGGCTGTGGCACGTTGGCAGCGGTGGAACTGGTCGTCGGCTGCGCGTTGGCGCTGCCTCCGGAATCACTGCACGCGGCAAGCAGGGATGCTGCAGATACGGCTGCCAGCGRGCCAAGAACTGTCCTGCGCGAAAGAATAGCGGTCATATATCACCTGTTAGCGGGCAAACTTGAGGCTGCGCTCTAAAAAATTACATGACGCCGAATAAGGCAAATTCCGGGGCTTTCCAATCCAATCCCGCTCGCCGATGTTCACGAATGCGCGAAAATAGGTGAGGCTCAGGATCGCTCGCCCAGCATCGAGCGGCCGAGCTTCGCCAGCGACTCGCGCAACCCATCATCCTCGATGCCGCTGACCATGCCGTCGAGCCGCTTTTCCTCGGCCCCGCTCAGGGGACGCAGCTTCGGCTTCGGCTTGACCTGCGGCGCCACCGACTTCTGCACGATCTTGATGCGGGCAACCGCCATGAAACCAAGGAAGGCGTTGACGCGCGCGATGATCTCGCCCGTTTCATGCTGCAGCCGGAAGGCGGCCGAGCCGTCGCAGGCAATGACCAGCGTTGCCGGCTCGAACGGGTCGTCCTCGTGCAGCCGGCGCGGCCAGACGATCTTTTCGGGCCTTGTCACCGCCGCGAGGCGGGGCCCGGCGATCTCCTCCCACGACTGCACCAGGCCGATATTGATGCCGGCGCGCTTGCGCAACAGCGGATCGAGCAGGCTTGCAGCGAGGTCGCTAACCGGCACGGCATTGCCGCGGTCGCTTTTCCCTGCCATGAGCTTTCTCCGTTGCGGTCAGGCGAATGTTTGAATGAAGGCGCACACTAGCATCAATCGCGGCGCAAATCAGGTCGCCCCGGCATTACTGGATTGGTATGACGCGCACCACCGGGAATTGCCGTGGCGCACGTCGCCGCGCGCGCTGCGCGAAGGCGTGCAACCCGATCCCTACAGCGTCTGGCTGTCGGAGGTGATGCTGCAGCAGACCACGGTGGAGGCCGTGAAGGCGTACTTTACCCGCTTCGTCGAGCAGTGGCCGGACGTGAAAGAACTGGCTGCCGCCGACACCGCCGACGTGATGAAGGCCTGGGCCGGGCTCGGCTATTATTCGCGCGCCCGCAACCTGAAAGCCTGCGCCGAGGAAGTGGCAGAAAAGTACGGCGGCGTCTTTCCCGACTCCGAGGAAGGGCTGCGGGCACTGCCCGGCATCGGCCCCTACACGGCCGCCATCGCGGCCATCGCCTTCAACCGGCCAGCCGCCGTTGTCGACGGCAATATCGAGCGCGTCATCTCGCGCCTCTATGCCATCGCCACCCCCCTCCCCGCCGCCAAGCCGGAGATCAAGGCGCGCGTCGCTCAAATTCTTCCGCACGACCGTCCCGGCGACTTTGCCCAGGCGATGATGGACCTCGGCGCCACCATCTGCTCGCCGAAGCGGCCAAAATGCATGCTCTGCCCGGTCAACGAATCCTGCACCGCGCTCAGCCAGGGCGATCCGGAGTTTTATCCGGTCAAGGCCGCGAAGAAGGAAAAGCCGTTGCGGCAGGGCGCGGCCTTCGTTGCCGTGCGCGACGACGGCGCGATCCTGCTGCGCACCCGGCCCAACTCCGGCCTTCTCGGCGGCATGAGCGAGCCGCCCACCACCGGCTGGACATCGCGCCAGGACGGTGACACCACTGTCGCGGGCGCGCCGTTTCCTGCAAACTGGCGCCCGGCGGGAGCAGTTCGTCACGTCTTCACGCATTTCGAGCTGGCGCTTTCGGTCTGGCGCGCCGACGGCGATGCCTTCCCGACGCCGGCGGGTGCGTGGTGGTCGTCGCCGGACGAGATACCCGGCGAGGCACTCCCGACCGTGATGAAGAAGGCAATCGAGGCAGCAATACCCGGCGCAACCCGAAACCGGCTCCGTCTGAAAGGATCAAAATGAACGAGATTCGTCACATCGTGTTCGACATCGGCAAGGTGCTGATCCACTACGATCCGAACCTTCCCTTTCGGCGGCTGATCCCCGACGACGAGGAGCGCGCTGAGTTCTTCGCCACCATCTGCACGCATGAATGGAATCTCGAACAGGACCGCGGCCGCACATGGGAGGAAGCCGAGGCGCTGCTGATCGCCGAGCATCCGGAAAAGGAAGAGCTCATCCGCAGCTTCCGCCGCTACTGGCACGAGATGGTCTCGCACGCCTATGACGACACGGTCGCGATCCTCGAGGAGCTCCTCGAAAAGGGTCACGACGTCACGATGCTCACCAACTTCGCGGCGGACACCTTCGCGGAGGCCAAGGAAAAATTCCCGTTCCTGAAGAAGCCGCGCGGCGTCACCGTCTCTGGCGAGGTCAAGCTCATCAAGCCGGATGCGGCAATCTACCGGCTACACACCGAAACCTTCGGCTTGGAGCCGTCGGCCACGCTGTTCGTCGATGACAGTGCGGCCAATGTCGAGGGTGCAAAGGCCGTCGGCTGGAATGCGGTGCTCTTCACCAGTGCGCCTGCCTTCCGCGCGGATTTGCAGCGCTACGGAGTGCTGTAGGAACGGCTGCCGTCGGGGGAGAAACCGACTGCAATTTCTGCACCGCCGTGGCCGCTTCGCCGTTCAGGCATGGATACCCCGGTCAAGCCGGGGTATGACGATGGGTGAGACGTTCGGCAATAACGGGCACTGTAGTGTACTCCGCTCACGGATACGGCGAACGAAGCGAGGGAAAATACATATCCACTTCGTCATGCCCGTGCTCGACACGGGCATCCATGCCGGAACTGTGAAGCGGGCGCGGCGGCGAAGAACCCACGCCGCTTCAGAAAACCCGCCAAAGAAAAAGGGCCGCATCAGCGACCCTTTTCCATATTCGTCTCGCGGTCCAGGCCCTTACGCCCCGGCCTTCTCCATGCTCAGGCGGACGATACGGCGCAGTTCATCGATCGGCATCAGGCCGCCCTCGCGCTCGTAGTGCCAGAAGGTCCAGCCGTTGCAGGCGTCGAGCCCTTGAACATGGGCGCCGACCTTGTGGATCGAGCCGGTCAGCTCGCCGCAGTCGAGCGTGCCGTCGGCACGGACCTGCGCCGAGTAGCGACGCTTGGCGTCATAAAGGCGTGCGCCCGGCTTGATGAGGCCGTTGTCGAGCAGGCTGACGAAGGCAACACGCGGCTCGGCGCGCTTGCCGGTCATGACTTTCAGCTCGGCATGGCCAAGCGGATGCACCTTAGCGATGCGGTCGAGGGCCGCGTCGATGTATTTCTGCTCGCGCTCGACGCCGACGAAGTGACGGCCGAGGCGCTTGGCCACCGCACCGGTCGTGCCCGAGCCGAAGAACGGGTCGAGCACCACGTCGCCCGGCTTGGTCGAAGACAGCAGAACGCGGGCCAGCAGCGCCTCCGGCTTCTGCGTCGGGTGGATCTTGTCGCCGTTCTCGTCCTTGAGGCGCTCCGAGCCGGTGCAGATCGGGAACAGCCAGTCCGAGCGCATCTGCACGTCGTCGTTGGCAGCCTTCATTGCCTCGTAATTGAAGGTGTAGCCCTTTGCCTTCGGATCGCGTGAAGCCCAGATCATGGTCTCGTGCGCGTTCTGAAACCGGCGCCCGCGGAAGTTCGGCATCGGATTGGACTTGCGCCAGATGATGTCGTTGAGGATCCAGAAGCCGAGATCCTGCATGATGGCGCCGACGCGGAAAATGTTGTGGTACGAACCGATGACCCAGATCGTGCCTTCCGGCTTCAGCACGCGGCGCGCGGCCAGCAGCCAGGCGCGGGTGAAGGCGTCGTAGGCCTCGAAGCTCTCGAACTGGTCCCACTCGTCGTCGACCGCGTCGACCTTGGACTGGTCCGGACGGTGCAGGTCGCCGTCGAGCTGCAGGTTGTAGGGAGGGTCAGCGAAAATCACGTCGACCGACTTCTCCGGCAAGCGGTTCAGCGCCGCCACACAATCCCCTTTCAGGATCGTGTCGAGCCACTGGGCTGCAGGAGCGACTGAGGAAAGCTCGTGGAAAGGACGCACTGCTGACATGGGACACCGAAAAACGCTTACTGGTTTACTGTCCGTTATGGTTACCGAGCAGCGTAAATTTTTGGTGAACCTCGAAAATTTGCCGGCGCGGCGCGCATGGTGTAAGCGGCGCGGCCTGATCGCGAATTTGCTGGAGTAGCGCCTATGTCAGAAATCGATCTCGTCATCTTCGACTGCGACGGCGTCCTCGTGGACTCCGAAATCATCGCCGCGCGCGTCGAAGCCGAGCTGCTGACCAGGGCCGGCTACCCGATCGAGCCGGAAGACCTTGCTCGCGTCTATGCGGGCCTGACCTTCAAGGAGATCATGCTGCGCATCGAGCAGGAATCGCAGCAGCTGTTCCAGGCGACGCTGATCGACGAGGCCGAGAAGCTGGTCGACCGCCGGCTTGCAACCGAGGTGAAGCCGATCGAGGGCGTGCATGCGGCTGTTGGCTCGGTCACCGGCAAACGCTGCATCTGCTCAAACTCGGCCAAGGACCGGATCAACGCGATGCTGGCGCGCACCAACCTCGCGCCCTACTTCAAGGACGTGATCTTTTCCTCACTCGAAACTCCGTCCGCCCGGCCGAAGCCGGCACCGGACGTGTTCCTTTACGCGGCCGAGAAGATGGAAGCGAACCCGAAGCGCTGCTTCGTGATTGAGGATTCGGTGCACGGCATCGCAGGTGCCAAGGCTGCGGGCATGCGCGTTATCGGCTTCACCGGCGCGTCGCACACGCATCCCGGCCATGCGGACCTGTTGATGGAAGCAGGCGCGGAAACCGTCATCCGCCGCTGGGCGGATTTCCCTGCGGTGCTCGCCGCACTGTCGGAATGGTCGGAAGACGCGTGAGCGTCAGCCGCACGCGCGAAGAGCATTTCCGCGGCCCCCGCGGAAATGCCGGAGCGTTTGCCGGATTACTTCGGCTGCTTGAAGCCGATCAGGATGCGGATGTTGCGCTGATCCGGATTGGGCATCGAAACCGAGGTGTCGGTCAGCATGAACTGCGTCGCGCCGACGGTATCGGAGATGGCGACCTGATGATTAATCGTCCGCTCGTCGATGACCTCGTTGTCGCGGTAGATGGTGATCTGCAGCGGCAGCTGGACGGTGCCGACGGCGCCGACCGGACCCGGAATGACCCTGCCCGCGACCGCGATCGTCATGTTGGTCATGCCGTTGCCATAGGTGCAGGCGCGGGTCGCATCGGAAATCATCGCGCGGTAGACCAGCTTCGACGGGTCACCATCACCGCCGCGCTGGTAGGTGTCGTGCACCGCGTTGCGCTCGCGCATCGAAACCGCCGGGCAGTAGGCCAGCAGCTCATCGGCCGTGACCTTCCCCTCCGGGATCGTCTGCTGCACCTGCTGTTGCTCGCTCGCGCCGCCGCCGAGTGCAGCAAGCGGATTGCTCGACTGACAGCCGGAAAGCGCGAGCGCCAGGCCCAGAACGGAAAAAACTGCGGCAGACCCGCGTCGAGATGCTCGTGCCACCATAAACTGCACTTCCCTACAGCAAAGCTGCCGTTCTATACCAACGCGCCAACGAAAATGCGACGGGGCGTTTGCGGTTTTTACCCAAACATCATCGTCTTCGACAAAATGGACAGTCCGATATGCGCTATGTGAGCACAAGGGGCAGCGCGCCCGAACTCGGTTTTCGCGATGTACTGCTGGCAGGGCTGGCGCGCGACGGCGGCCTCTACGTGCCCGCCGAATGGCCGACGCTGACGGCCGACGAGATCCGCTCGCTGCGCGGCCTTTCCTACCCCGAGCTCGCGGTCAAGCTTCTCACCCCGTTCGTCGACGGGGAGATCGAGGCCGAGACCTTATCGCGCATCGTGCACGAGGCCTACGCCACCTTCCGCCACGACGCGGTCTGCCCGATCGTCCAGACCGGCCCGAACGAGTTCATCCTCGAGCTTTTCCATGGCCCCACGCTGGCGTTCAAGGACGTCGCGATGCAGCTGCTTGCGCGGCTGATGGACCATGTGCTTGCCGAGCGCGGCCAGCGTGCGACCATTGCCGGCGCCACCTCGGGCGACACTGGCGGCGCCGCGATTGAAGCCTTCGGCGGCCGCGACCGCACCGACATCTTCATCCTGTTCCCGCACAACCGCGTCTCGCCGGTGCAGCAGCGCCAGATGACGACGTCGAGCGCGCCGAACGTCCATGCTATCGCCGTTGAGGGCAACTTCGACGACTGCCAAGACCTCGTGAAGGGCATGTTCAACAACCATGCATTCCGCGACCGCGTACAGTTGGCAGGTGTCAACTCGATCAACTGGGCGCGCATCATGGCCCAGATCGTCTACTACTTCTCGTCGGCCCTTTCCGTCGGCGCACCGGACCGTCCGGTTTCCTTCACGGTTCCGACTGGCAATTTCGGCGACATCTTCGCCGGCTATGCAGCGAAGCGCATGGGCCTGCCGATCGAGAAGCTGGTGATCGCCACCAACGATAACGACATCCTCGCGCGTACGCTCGCGACTGGCATCTATGAGACGCGCGGCGTCATTGAGACGACTTCGCCGTCGATGGACATCCAGGTGTCGTCCAACTTCGAGCGCCTGCTGTTCGAAGCAGCCGGCCGCAATGCGGACACGGTCGTCCGCTACATGCAGAGCCTCAAGCAGTCCGGCCAGTTCACGATTGCCGCGGACGAGCTTGAGCGCATCCGCGCCGAATTCTCGGCTGGCCGCTCCTCGATGGACGAGACCGCGGCAACCATCCGCAGCGTGCTCGAATCGTCCGGCTACCTCGCCGACCCGCACACCGCGACCGCCATCAAGGTTGCGCGCGAGCAGGCTTCGTCGGCCGCGCCGATGATCGTCCTGTCGACGGCTCATCCGGCGAAGTTCCCCGCAGCGGTGGAAAAGGCCTCCGGCATCTCGCCCGCGCTTCCGCTGTGGCTTGGCAATCTGATGGAGCGGGATGAGAAGTTTACGGTGCTTCCATCGGACCCGAAAATGGTGGAAGATCATATTGGCCGTCTGACAAGGGCGACCCAAGTCTAGGGAGTTCAGACTATATGGGTGTTGAGGTAAGCCGTCTGTCGAACGGCCTGACAGTCGCAACCGAAACCATTCCGAATTTCGAATCCGTCGCTTTGGGAGTTTGGGTAAAGTCGGGTGCTCGCAACGAGCGCGACGACGAGCACGGCCTCGCCCATCTTCTCGAACACATGGCTTTCAAAGGTACCGGAAGCCGCAGCGCCTGGAAGATCGCCTCGGAAATCGAAGATGTGGGCGGCGAGATCAACGCCGCCACCAGCGTTGAATCAACGTCCTTCTATGCCCGCGTGCTGAAGGACAACGTCCCGCTCGCCATCGACCTGCTTGCCGACATCCTCACGGATTCGAAGTTCGATCCGATGGAGCTCGAGCGCGAACAGCATGTCATCCTGCAGGAAATCGGTGCGGCGCACGACACGCCTGACGACATCGTGTTCGACCGCTTCACCGAGACCGCCTTTCTCAACCAGACGCTCGGCCGCTCGATACTCGGCACGCCCGAGACGGTGCAGTCCTTCACCTCGCAGGATCTGCGCGCCTTCATCGAGCGCCAGTACGGCGCCGACCGCATGGTCGTGGTCGCCGCCGGTGGCGTTACCCACGACGAGTTCGTGCGCGAGGTCGAAAAGAAGTTCGGCACCTTCCGTCCGCATGCGCAGGTCGAGGACCCGCAGCCGGCGAAATATGTCGGCGGAGACTTCCGCGAGGTGCGCGACCTGATGGACGCGCAGGTCGTGCTCGGCTTCGAGGGCCGCGCCTACCACGTCCGCGACTTCTACGCCTCGCAGGTTCTGTCGATGATCCTCGGCGGCGGCATGTCGTCACGCCTGTTTCAGGAAGTGCGTGAGAAGCGCGGCCTCTGTTACTCGGTCTACGCGTTCCACTGGGGCTTTTCCGACACCGGCATCTTCGGAATCCACGCCGCGACCGACAAGGGCGGCATCGCCAAGCTGGTCCCGGTCATCGCCAAGGAGCTGCAGCGCGCCGGCGAGAACATCACCCAGGAAGAGCTTGACCGGGCCCGCGCGCAATACCGCGCCGGCCTGATCATGTCCGAGGAAAGCGCGGCAAGCCGCGCCTCGCAGATCGCCCGGCAGATGCTGCTGTTCGGCAAGCCTGTGGACAAGGACGAGCTGATGACGCGCCTCGGCGCGCTCACCGTCGAGCGCCTCCGCGACCTGTCGCAGCGGCTGTTCTCGACCCGACCGACGATTGCCGCGGTCGGCCCCGTCAGCAAGCTGCCCGCCTACGAGGCGATCAGCAGCGCCCTGCCCTCCCCGGTCGAGCGCAAGCTCGCCGTCTAGGTGCCGGGCACTGCGCGTGTTCGACTTCCCCTTCCTCCGCCGCGAACCTCCGGTGCTGAAGGGGAAGCGTGCCACGCTCCGCTTTCCACGCCCCTCCGATTATCGCGAATGGGCGGCGCTGCGCCGTGACAGCCGCGCCTTCCTTGAGCCGTGGGAGCCACGCTGGGCTCCCGACGAGCTGCATCGCAGCGGCTGGAACAACCCCTACCGGCAGGAATATGCCGCCGGATCGGCCATCGCCTACCTGATCTTCGAGAACGAAGAGAACCGGATGGTGGGGGGCATCACCATCGGCAACATCCGCTACGGCGTGGCTCAGACCGCGCAGATCGGCTACTGGATGGGAGAGCGCTACGCCGGCAAAGGCTACATGCAGGACGCCATTCAGGCCCTGATTTCCTATGCGTTCGACCAGATGAGGTTGCACCGGATCGAGGCGGCCTGTATTCCCTCAAACGCACGTTCCATTCATGTGCTTCAAAAAGCCGGATTTACGCGCGAAGGCCTGTTGCGCTCCTACCTGCGCATCAATGGCGTCTGGCAGGATCACTTCATCTACGCCCTGATCGCGGATGACCGCAGGGCCAATGAAACAAGAGGCTGATCGGTGAGATCAACGGTTCGAACGGCGCTCTCCTCTGTCTGCGCGGCGCTGGTGCTTCTCTTCGCGTTGCCCCTGCTGCCGGCGATGGCGATTGAGCCGATCACGATCTCGAAGAACGATGTTGCCCTCGACCTCTCGCGCGCTGTGGAAATCTACCGCGACCAGGGCGAAAACTTTCAGGTATCCACAGCCCCGGGCCTCGACGGCATCGTCCGCCGCATCGAGGTGAGCGCGCTCGATGAGCGTTCGACGGGTGACTGGGCCGTATTCGCCCTCGCCAACACCACCGACGAACAGATCGACCGCCTGATCGTGGCGCCGCACTACCGCCTGGTCGGCTCGGGACTTGCGTGGCCGGATCTCGGCTCCAACCGCATCGCGGCGATCACGCCGAGCGAGGGCTTCGCGCTCGACCGCCAGCCGAGCCGCGACGCCGACGTCTTCCTTGTCACGCTCAACCCCGGCTCGATCGTCACCTTCATCGCCGAACTGTCCACGCCGAACCTGCCGCAGGTCTATCTTTGGGAGCCGGAGGCCTACAAGGACACCATCAACTCCTACACGCTGTTCCGAGGCATCGTCATCGGCATCGCGGGCCTGCTGGCGCTGTTCCTGA
This sequence comes from Aminobacter sp. J44, assembly GCF_007829415.1. Classification (NCBI taxonomy): domain Bacteria; kingdom Pseudomonadati; phylum Pseudomonadota; class Alphaproteobacteria; order Hyphomicrobiales; family Phyllobacteriaceae; genus Aminobacter; species Aminobacter sp. J44. The sequence continues at coordinate 24,349 of NZ_VLJG01000012.1, forward strand.
CCATCCTGTTCGTGGTCAAGGGAACGTCGATGTTCCCGGCCACCGCGGCGCTTTCCTGGGCGGTGCTCGCCTATATCTGCATCGACTTCGGCTTCCTCAACCAGATGCTGTCGATCTCGGCGCAGGATGCGCGGCTGTGGCGCGCGGGCACGGAGGTGGCGCTTGCTGCGACGCTGGTCGTGTTCCTGTTCACCTACCTCAACCTCAACCGCTGGCATCTGCATTTCAGCTACGGCACGGCCGCCTGGGTGCTGGCGCTCTGCCTGCTTGCGGGCGTCGCCTATTTCGACCCGGCTGTCGCGGCCGGCATTGCCCGCTTCTCGTTTGCGCTCACCGCCGTCGTCGGCCTCGGCATCATCGCCTACCTGTCGTTCCAGGGCTATGACCGCGCCATTATGCTGGTGCCCAGCTGGCTGATGATCCTGGTCTGGCTCGCCGGCGGCTGGCTCGCCGTCACCGGCTCGCTCGCCAACGACATTGTCCAGTCGGCTCTGACCGGCGGCCTCGTCCTCATCATCCTGCTGATCGGCTTCACCGTCATGCAGCACGCCTTTGCCGGCGGCGCCCTGCACCAGGGCCTGTTCAGCGACATGGAGCGCCAAGCGCTCGCGGTCACCGGCTCCGGCGACATCGTCTGGGACTGGGATGTGCTGCGCGACCGCGTCATCACCAAGCCGGATGTCAGCCGCATGATCGGCCTCGAGCCCGGCGCGCTGCACGGCGCTGCGCGCCTTTGGCTGCCTGCGCTGCACGCCGACGACCGCGACACCTTCCGCACCACGCTGGACGTGATCCTCGAGCACCGGCGCGGCCGCATCTCGCAGTCGTTCCGCCTGCGCGGCGCCGACGGGCACTATCACTGGTTCACGCTGCGCGCGCGTCCGGTCATCGGCTCCGACGGCGAGATCATCCGCTGCGTCGGCACGCTGGTCGACGTCACCGAGCAGAAGAAAGCGGAAGAGCGCCTGCTGCACGACGCCGTCCACGACAACCTCACCGGCCTGCCCTCGCGCGAGCTTTTCCTGAACCGCCTCGAAGCCGTCATCTCGATCGCCAAGACCGAGGAGAACGTGCGCCCGACGGTGCTCGTGATCGACCTCGACCGCTTCAAGATGGTCAACGAGGGCCTTGGCATTTCGGGCGGCGACACGATCCTCCTGACGATTTCCCGCCGCCTGCACCGGCTGCTGAAACCCGGCGACTCGCTCTCGCGTTTTGCCGGCGACCAGTTCGCCATGCTGATCCTGTCGGAGCAGAACTCGCAGCGCATCGCCGACGTGGCCGAAGCTGTGAAGCAGGCGATCAACCTGCCGATCACCTTCGCCAAGCGCGAGATCATCCTCGCCGCCTCGATCGGCCTCGTCTCGTGGAACTCGTCGCAGTCGAGCGCCGAGGACATGGTGAAGGACGCCGAGCTTGCCATGTATCAGGCCAAGCGCTTCGGCGGCGACCGCATCGAGCCGTTCCGCCCGGCCTTCCGCTCCGTGGGCACCGACCGGCTGCAACTGGAATCGGACCTGCGCCGGGCCGTCGAGCGTCAGGAACTGCGTCTCGTCTATCAGCCGATCGTCCGTCTAGAGGACCGCTCGGTCGCCGGCTTCGAGGCGCTGCTGCGCTGGGAGCACCCGCGCCGCGGCTCGATCCCGCCGTCAGACTTCATCCCGGTGGCCGAGTCCTGCGGCCTCATCGTCCAGCTCGGCCTGTTCGCGATGCAGCAGGCGGCTGACGACCTTGCCTCCTGGCTCAAGCAGATCGGCGACGTGCCGCTGTCCGTTTCGGTCAACCTGTCTAGCCGGCAGCTCATCCGCCGCGACCTCATCAGCGACGTCCGCTCTGTCGTCGCCCGCGCCGGCCTCAACCCGCGCTGCTTCCGGCTGGAGCTGACGGAATCGCTGGTGATGGACAATCCGGAGCAGTCGGCCCACGTCCTGTCGCGCCTCAAGCAGCTTGGCGTCGGCCTGTCGCTCGACGATTTCGGTACCGGCTACTCGTCGCTGTCCTACCTGACGCGCTTCCCGTTCGACACGATCAAGATCGACCGCAGCTTCATCGACGACACCAGCCCGAAGCGCTCGGTGTTGCTGCGCTCCATGGTCAACATGGCGCACGATCTCGGCCTGTCGGTTGTCGCCGAAGGCGTTGCCGACGAGAACGACGCGCTCGAGCTGCGTCAGATGGGCTGCGAATACGTTCAGAGCTTCCTGTTTGGCCCGCCGCTGACGTCAGACGTGGCAATGAAGCTCCTCAAGGAGCAGTATCCGCTGGTTCAGGTCTGATTAGGGAAAAGCCGCCCCGGCGTTTCAGGGACGGCGCTCAGGCGTGACCGGCCTGCGAACTCAGGTGCATCGGATTGATGCCGATCGACGCGAGAATCCGCTCGTACTTGTGGTCGATATCGGCGTCGAACAACAGTTCGGTATTCGCCGGGCAGGTCAGCCAGCCATTCTGCGCGATCTCATCCTCCAGCTGCCCCGCACCCCACCCGGAATAACCGAGCGCCATCAGCGCGTGGCGCGGGCCGCGGCCTGAGGAAATCGCGCGGAGAATGTCGACTGTCGCGGTCAGGCAGATATCGTCGGAGACCGGCATGGTGGATTCGACCATGTAGTCGTCGCTGTGGAGCACGAAGCCCCTGCTGCGGTCCACCGGGCCGCCATTGCGGATGATGATGTCGCGGGCCGGCGACGGCAGGCGGATCGCCTGCTTCTCGTCGAGAATGCCAAGTTGCACCATCAGGTCGGGGAACTGGAGTTCCTGCACCTGGTTGATGATGATGCCCATGGCGCCCTCTTCGCTGTGGGCGCACATGTAGATCACCGACCGCGCAAAGCGCTCGTCCTGCATGCCCGGCATGGCGACCAGGAACTGGTGATCGAGGAAGCCGCTCTTGGCTTTCATTTTCGAACCCATCAAGCTCATCGACATGAAGCTACTGCTTTTCGCGCTTGGTTGGCCAGCACACAATTCGTGCAGTCACTACACTCACACATTTATGATGCTCTTGCGAGGCCGCCCTGATTGCCTAATGCAGCGTGAAAGACAATGTTCCGTACCATGTCCATGATCCGCCTCCTTGCACTCGCATCTCCGGTCCTGCTGCTCGCCTCGCCCGCCTTTTCCGCGTCAAGCGAGTGGTATCAGGTCGAGGGAGGAGCCATCCGTTTCGTCACAGCCGGCGAGCCCGGTCCTGACGGTCTGGTCAGGGGCGCGCTGCAGATCGACCTGGCTCCGGGCTGGAAAACTTACTGGCTGGACCCCGGTTCCTCCGGTGTGCCGCCACAGGTGTCGGTCGACGTGCAGGACAAGAACGCCGAGGTCGAGGTCGGCTTTCCGGTGCCGCAGCGTTTCGATGACGGCTATGCCCAGTGGGCCGGCTACGACGAACCCGTTGCCCTTGCCCTCACCTTCCGCCTGCCGGAAGGCGTCGCCCACGCCCAGGACGTGACCGCCCATACCTTCTTGGGCGTCTGCGAGACGATCTGCATTCCCGTGCAAGCGGAGCTGACGCTGTCGCTCGGCGATAATGCGGACGCCGCAGAGGAAGCAGCCATCGTCGATGCGGCTTTCGCTGCCCTACCCGCCCCTGCCGCGGAGAATCTCAGCGTCGACCTCGTCAGCACCGACGACAAGGCAATCGTCATCGATGCACAGCTACCCGAGGGCGTTTCTGCGCTCGACCTGTTCGTTGCTGGCAACGAAAACCTGTCGCTGGAGGCGCCCGAACTCGTTTCCGCGGGCGGCGGAACCTCGCCCCGCTTCCGCATTCCAGTTGCCTTCCGCACGCCGGGCGCGGAGCCTGAGCGCCTTCGCTACACGCTGCAGACCAGCGCCGGAGCTTTCAGCGGGGAACTCTCCCTGCGTTAGTTTCGTTGCAAAGCGACCTGCGCCCGGCTATCGCTGACCGGGAACGAAACCGCTCTCTCATTTTTCGAGGTACTCCATGACCATTGCTGTAGGCCAGAAGCTGCCTGACGTTACCTTCATGACCCCGACGGCTGACGGTCCGAAGCCGATCACCACGGGCGAAGTCTTTGCCGGCAAGAAAGTCGTCCTGTTCGGCGTGCCCGGCGCGTTCACGCCGACCTGCTCGAACAACCACCTGCCGGGCTACCTCGAAAACCTCGATGCCATCCTCGCCAAGGGCGTGGACACCGTCGCCGTGGTCGCCGTCAACGATGCCTTCGTCATGGGTGCCTGGGCCCGCTTTTCCGGCGCGGAAGGCAAGATCCTGCACCTCGCAGACGGCAGCGCCCAGTTCGCCAAGGCCGCCGGCCTCGAGTTCGATCTGTCGGAGCGTGGCCTTGGCCTGCGCAACCGCCGCTTCTCGATGATCGTCGAGGATGGTGTGGTCAAGTCGCTCAACATCGAGGAAGGCGCTGGCGTCGACGCGTCGGGTGCCGCCACGATTCTCCAGCAGCTCTGATAGCTGATTGCAGTTGGCCGCGTCCTTATGGGCGCGGCCTTCGCCTATCTCTTCTTGAAAGGCTCCATGCCGAGGCGCGCCAGTTCGTCGGCGCGCTCGTTCTCCGGATGTCCAGCGTGGCCCTTCACCCAGTTCCAGTGGATCTTGTGGCGACGCGTCGCCTCGTCGAGCGCCTGCCAAAGCTCGGCATTCTTGACCGGCTTCTTGTCGGCCGTGCGCCATCCGTTGCGCTTCCAGCCATGGATCCAGCCGGAGATGCCGTCCATCACATACTTGCTGTCGGTATAGAGATCGACCTCGCACGGCTCCTTGAGCGCATTGAGCGCCGTGATGGCGGCCAGCAGTTCCATGCGGTTGTTGGTCGTCTCGGCCTCGCCGCCATTCAGTTCCTTGGTCACGCCGTTGAAGCGCAGGATCGCGCCCCAGCCGCCGGGACCTGGATTTCCCGAGCAAGCACCGTCAGTAAAGATTTCAACGCGCTTCATTTGCTCTCGAGGCCGTATTCGCTGGCCGAGGCTATCTGGCGGTGGAACCGCATCTTGCGCACATACTCGAGCGGATCGCGCTTCTGCACCAGCGCGCCGTTCGGACCGTGCAGCCAGTCGTAAAGGCGGGTCAGCATGAAACGCAGCGACGCGCCACGGCACAGCAGCGGCAGTGCCTCGACCTCCTCCTTCTGCAGCGGCCGGATGCTCTGGTAGCCAGCAAGCATCGCCGTGCCCTTAGTCAGGTTGAACGAATGGTCGCGCTCAAAGCACCAGGCATTGAGGCAGATCGCCAGATCGTAGGCGAAGAAATCGTTGCAGGCGAAGTAGAAGTCGATCAGCCCCGACAGCTCGTCGCCGAGGAAGAAGACGTTGTCTGGAAACAGGTCGGCGTGAATCACGCCCGCCGGCAGGTCCTGCGGCCATGCCGAGGAGATGGCGGCAAAGTCGGCATCGACTTCGGCCACCAGACCCTTCTCGACCTCGTCGGCGCGCTCATGGCAGCTGTCCCACAGCGTCTTCCAGCCCGGTACTGAAAGCGCGTTCGCGCGCTTCAGTGCAAAGTCAGCTCCCGCGACATGCAGCTTTGCCAGCGCCTCGCCGACCGCGCGGCAGTGGACGGCTGTCGGTCGGCGCGGCCACATGCCTTCGAGGAAGGTGATGATCGCTGCAGGGCGCCCGGCAAGGTCGCCGATCAGGCTGCCGTCATTGCGCTTCACCGGCAGCGGGCAGGTGACGTCGCGCGTGGCCAGATGTTCCATCAGGCCGAGGAAGAACGGCAGGTCGTTGCGGTCGACGCGCTTTTCGTAGAGCGTCAGGATGTAGGACGCCATGGTCGTGTGCAGCAGGAAGTTCGAGTTTTCCGTGCCCTCGGCGATGCCCTTGTAGGACAGCAGATCGCCAATGTCGTAGTCGCGCAGGAATGCGCCAAGCTCTTGCTCGGTGATGTCGGTGTAGACGGCCATGTGGGTCAGGCGTTTCCGTTGACGAAAGCCATGTCGGCGGCCGTCAGCTCGACGTCGCGCAACACGCGGTTGACGGGGAAGTTTTCGGTCTCTTCGGCAGTGACCGCCAGCTCGACGGTGACGTCGAAGCGATCGCGGAAGGCATTGATGATCTCATCGACGATCAGTTCCGGCGCCGAGGCACCCGCGGACAGGCCGAGAACGGAAATGTCCTCGATCTCGCCCCAAGGGATTTCATCGGCGCGCTGCACCAACATGCTGCGCTTCGCGCCAGCCCGCTCAGCGACCTCGACGAGGCGCTTGGAGTTCGAAGAGTTCGGCGCACCGACGACGAGGAAGAGGTCGGTGCCGGGTGCCGCGTACTTCACCGCTTCCTGCCGGTTCGTGGTCGCATAGCAGATCGATTCGGCCGCCGGCGCCTGGATGTTCGGGAAGCGCTGCTTCAGCACACGGATAATGCCGTCGGTATCGTCCACCGAGAGTGTCGTCTGCGTGACGAAGCCGAGCGCGTCCGGATCGTTCGGCTGGATGGCCATAGCGTCAGCCTCGGTCTCGACAAGCGTCACCGAGCCTTCCGGCAGCTGGCCCATCGTGCCGATAACTTCGGGGTGGCCCGCATGTCCAATCAGCAGCACATGGCGGCCCTGGCGCTCATGGCGCATCGCCTGCTTGTGCACCTTGGACACGAGCGGGCAGGTCGCGTCCAGATAGAACAGGTTGCGCTGCTCGGCATCCGCCGGCACCGACTTCGGCACGCCGTGGGCGGAAAACACCACCGGCTGCGAATGATGTTCCGCCGGGATCTCGTCGAGTTCCTCGACGAAGATCGCGCCCTTGGCTTCCAGCCCCTCGACCACATACTTGTTGTGGACGATCTCGTGGCGGACATAGACCGGCGCGCCGTATTTCTTCAGCGCAAGCACCACGATCTGGATGGCCCGATCCACGCCGGCGCAGAAGCCGCGCGGGTTGCAGAGCCTGATGGTCAACGGAGTTTTCATCGACATGTCCAAATCGTGCCTGTTCACGGAAGGCAGATGGCGTCTGCCGGCCCGCGATGTCAAGTTTTGCGCTGGCGCACCAGCCATACAGCAAGGACACCCACCAGCACCGCGGCAAGGCTGTACCAGGTGAGCGCGTACTCAAGATGGCTGTTCGGCAGGCTGATCATCGTCACCCCGCCGACCGGCAGCCCGCCCGGGTTAGGCGTATCGTCGGCATCGACGAAAAAGCGGAGATAGTTATCCGGCTGGCCGACACCGGAAGTCCCGGCCATCGCCTGCAGGTCCTTCCAGTAGAAGACGTTCTTCGCCGGGTCGTTGTCGGGCACCATCATCGATGGCTTGCCGTCGAGCTCGTTGCGCGCAAGGCCAGTGATGCGCACGAAGCCCCTCACCTGCCCCCCCTGGCGCTTCGAGACATCCTTGAGGTCGAAAGGGACAAAGCCGCGATTGACGAACAGCAGGCGGCCATCCTGCAATTCGAGCGGCGTGTATATGTAGTAACCGGACTTGCCCTCGTGGGTCGCGAAGAAGTGACGCTCACCCTCGTGGCGGAAGGTGCCTTCCACCGTGACCGGCCAGTAGTCGACATCGCCTTCCGAGGCGACGAGCTGCTCGATCTCCGCAAGGGGGCGAGGCTCCGAGGTAACGCGCTGCTCGATCGTCGCGATCAGGTTCTCCTTCCAGCCCAGGCGCTGCACCTGCCAGGTGCCGAGGCCGAGGAGGATCGCCAGCGCGACCAGCGCCGCGGCCAGGAATACGACCTGCCGCAGACCCCAGCCGCCGCGGGCAGTGCCGGCCTGGGTCATTGCCGGTCTCCGAGGCGGCCTTCCGCGGCCTTGTTGCGGTACTGAAGAACGATCAGCAGGCCCTTCAGCATCCTGAGCGCCATCAGGCCGAGGATAACGATCATCGGCACCCACAGCACGAAGTGCAGCCAGAGCGGCGGATTGTAGGAGACCTCCAGCCACAGGGCGAGGCCGCAGACGAGGAAGCCAATCAACAGAATGACGAAGACGACCGGACCGTCGCCGGAATCGGCAAAGGAGTAGTCGAGCCGGCAGACGCCACAGCGTTCGCCGACCGACAGAAAGCCCTTGAACAGGCGTCCCTGCCCGCAGCGCGGGCAGTGGCCGGAAAGACCGGCCTTGATCGGGTCGACCGGCGGCCAGAGAGCTTCGTCTTGATGGTGATGTTCACTCATTGCGCGGTTCTTTCCATAGCCAGGCGATAGAAAAAAGGCGGCCGCGCCACGCGACCGCCTTTCATTGTCAGATCACCGCGGGATCAGTGATGCGCGATCGGTGCGCCCCACGAACCCCAGACGTAGATCGCGGCAAAGAGGAACAGCCACACCACGTCAACGAAGTGCCAGTACCAGGCGGCTGCCTCGAGGCCGAAGTGCTGCTTCGGCGTGAAGTGGCCGGCCATGGCGCGCAGCAGGCAGACGAGCAGGAAGAGGGTACCGACAATCACGTGGAAGCCGTGGAAGCCGGTCGCCATGAAGAAGGTCGCGCCGTAGATCGAGTTGGTGAAGTCGAACGGGGCAACCATGTACTCGTAAGCCTGGACGCCGGTGAACAGGATGCCGAGCAGAACCGTGATGACCAGGCCCCAGACCAGACCGCGGCGGTCGTTCTCGAGCAGCGCATGGTGCGCCCAGGTCAGCGTCGTGCCGGACAGCAGCAGGATGATGGTGTTGTAGAGCGGCAGGTGGAAGGCGTCGATGATCTCCAGACCCTTCGGCGGCCACTGGCCGCCCGTGTAGTCCATACGGGCAACCTGCGCTGCCTCATTCGGGAAGAGGCTCGCGTCGAAGAAAGCCCAGAACCACGCCACGAAGAACATCACTTCGGACGCGATGAACATGATCATGCCGTAGCGAAGGTGCAGGGAGACCACGCGGGTGTGGTGCCCTTCGTGTGCCTCGCGGATGGTGTCAGCCCACCAAGCGTACATCACATAGAGCACACCGGCGAGACCAACGAAGAACAGCCACGGCGTCGCAAGCGGGATACCGAGGAAGGTGTAATCGACGTTACCCTTCAGGTACTGCATCCACGAGACGCCGCCCACCGCCATGGTGAAGACGGATACGCCCGCCAGGAACGGCCAGGGACTGGGGTCGATGATGTGATAGTCGTGTTGTTTTGCGTGTGCTTCTGCCATGTCATCCCCCGAAACTGGTATCGGCGTCAGTTTTGCTCTTGATCGACGCTGCCGATGAAACCTCCGACTTCTCCCCGTTTATCGGGAAGAAGGTATAGGACAGCGTCAATGTGGTAAGGTTCTTCAGTTCCTTGACGTTGACTATTTCCGGGTCAACGTAGAACACAACCGGCATCTCCATAGTCTCTCCCGGCTGCAGTGTCGTGTCCGTGAAACAGAAGCATTCCATCTTCATGAAGTAGGCGCCGGACAGCGGCGGCGATACGTTGAAGGTGGCGCGCCCTGCGAGCGGCTTAGACGTAATGTTCGTGGCCTCGTAGGCTACCTGGACAGTCTCGCCAATCCTTAGCGTCACTTCGCGCTGCTTCGGCGTGAACTCCCAGCCAAGCCCGCCCGACACGTTGGCGTCGAAGCGGACTTTGATCTCCTTGTCGAGAATGACATCCGAATACTGGTTGGTGCGCTGCGTCGTGCCACCATAACCGGTCACGCGGCAGAACATGTCGTAGAGCGGGACTGCCGCGTAGGCCATGCCGATCATGCCGGCAAAGAACCCGACACAGACGAGGGCCAGCCGGCGGTTGGACCGCTGGACGTTGTCGCTGACAGGTGGCTGTGCGTCGCTCATCCCGATCTTCCTAAAAAGGCCGACTGAAGACGTTCGGACCCATCTTCACGATGGTGACGATGTAGACCACCACGACGAAGGCGGCGAGCGCCACGCCCAGCGCGACCGAACGGTTGCGGCGCGCCTTCTTCTGCTTGTCGGTCAACTCGATGCGGTCATTACCCACGGCAGTCACCATGCAACTCCGAAATCTGCGAGGATGCTGTCGGCAAGCAGCGCCGTGAAGATGGCAAAGAGATACAGCAGCGAATACCCGAACAGCGCCTTGGCGGGCTTCATGCCGCGGTCGCTCTCCGGCATCAGCAGGACCTTCCAGGAGTACCAGACAAAGCCGGCACCGAGAGCCGCAGCCAGGATACCGTAGGAATAGCCGGCATAGCCCGCCAACGTGGGCAAGACGCCAGTGATGGCAACCAGGACGGCGTAGGCGAAGATCTGCCGCTTAGTGGACGCCTCGCCTGCCACATTGGGCATCATCGGAACGCCGGCGCGCTCATAGTCTCCCGACTTGAACAGCGCGAGCGCCCAGAAATGCGGCGGGGTCCACAGGAAAATGATCATGAACTGGAGAACGCTGTAGAGGCTGATGTCGCCGGTCGCAGCTGCCCAGCCCACCATGGGCGGGAACGCGCCCGCGGCGCCACCGATGACGATGTTCTGAGGCGTCCAGCGCTTCAGCCACATCGTGTAGATCACAGCGTAGAAGAAGATCGTGAAGGCGAGCAGCCCGGCGGCCAGCCAGTTGGCGATCAGACCGAGCGCAAGCACGGAGAAACCGGAAAGCACCAGGCCGAAGACAAGTGCTTCGCCCGGCAGCACGCGCCCCGCCGGCACCGGCCGCTTGTGGGTGCGCGACATGACGGCGTCGATGTCGGCGTCGTACCACATATTGAGTGCGCCGGACGCACCCGCACCGACTGCGATAGCAATGATGGCGAAGCAGGCGATGAACGGATTGATCGGGGCCTGCGCAGTGACGAGTCCGACGAATGCCGTGAAGACGACGAGCGACATCACCCGTGGCTTCAGAAGCGCGATGTAATCGCTCGCGTGTGCCTCTGACACACGAAGCGCGACGTCATCGAAACTTTGCTTTTCCACGAGGGACATTACTCACGTGTTCCACTTGTTATTTCTTATTCTGGTTGGATCGCCGGCCGGAGCCGGCGATCCGGATTCTTTTGGTCAGTTACCGGCGATCACTTGATCTTCGGCAGCTGCTCCCACTGGTGGTACGGCGGCGGCGACGAAAGCTGCCACTCGAGGGTCGTTGCACCCTCACCCCACGGATTGGCGCCAGCCTCGCGCTTCTTCGAGAAGGCCTCGAACACGCCGTAGAGGAAGATCAGGACGCCGATACCTGCGATGTACGAACCCCAAGACGAGATCATGTTCCAGCCAGCGTATGCATCCGGGTAGTCGATGTAGCGGCGCGGCATGCCGGCCAGACCCAGGAAGTGCTGCGGGAAGAAGATCAGGTTTACGCCGATGAAGGTGACCCAGAAGTGGGTGCGCGCGATCAGCGGCGAGTACATGTAGCCGAACATCTTCGGGAACCAGTAGTACCAGGCAGCGAAGATCGCGAACACGGCGCCCAGCGACAGCACGTAGTGGAAGTGCGCAACCACATAGTAGGTGTCATGCAGCGAGCGGTCGAGGCCTGCATTCGCGAGCTGAACGCCGGTCATGCCACCAACCGTGAACAGGAAGATGAAGCCGATCGACCACAGCATCGGAGCGCGCATGGAGAGCGAGCCGCCCCACATGGTCGCGATCCACGAGAACACCTTGATGCCCGTCGGGATGGCGATCACCATCGTGGCGAACACGAAGTAGCGCTGTGCATTGAGCGAAATGCCGGTGGTGTACATGTGGTGCGCCCACACGACGAAGCCGACGACCCCGATCGCGACCATGGCGTAGGCCATGCCCAGGTAGCCGAAAATCGGCTTGCGCGAGAAGGTCGAGACGATGTGGCTGACGATGCCGAAGCCCGGCAGGATCAGGATGTACACCTCCGGGTGACCGAAGAACCAGAACAGGTGCTGGTACAGGATCGGGTCACCGCCGAATTCCGGCGTGAAGAAGGCAGTGCCGAAGTTGCGGTCGGTCAGCAGCATGGTGATCGCACCAGCGAGAACTGGCAGCGTCAGCAGCAGCAGGAATGCCGTCACCAGCACAGACCAGGCAAACAGCGGCATCTTGTGCAGGGTCATGCCCGGCGCACGCATGTTGAAGATCGTGGTGATGAAGTTGATGGCGCCGAGGATCGACGAGACACCAGCAACGTGCAGCGAGAAGATCGCGAAGTCACCAGCCGGCCCAGGCGAGCCCATCGTCGACAGCGGCGGATACATCGTCCAGCCAGTACCGGCACCATAACTACCAGCCGAACCCGGCATGAAGAACGAGATGATCAGCAGCAGCAGCGCGGGCGGCAGCAGCCAGAACGAGATGTTGTTCAGACGCGGGAACGCCATGTCCGGAGCACCGATCATGATCGGGATCATCCAGTTGGCGAAGCCGCCGATCAGCGCCGGCATGACCATGAAGAAGATCATGATCAGGGCGTGATAGGTGGTGAAGACGTTGAACATCTCCTTGCCGCCATCGATCGCGGCATCACCCTCGAGGCCGTAGACCATCGAGGCAAGGCCGTGGAAGATCTGGATGCCGGGCTCAGCCAGCTCCCAGCGCATCATCACGGAAAGGAAGAAACCGAGGAGACCCGAAAAGATCGCGAAGATCAGATAGAGCGTCCCGATGTCCTTGTGGTTTGTAGAATAGACCCAACGCGTCCAGCCAGTCGGCTTGTGGTCGTCGTGGGCTCCATGGGCCGCAGCGCCTGCCATATTCCCGCTCCGTATCTTATTATTCTGCGCCAACTCAGTTGCCTGCGTTGGCGACGTTGAGCTGCTTGCCATCAACTGCGGCCAGCAGCGCTTTGTTCGCTTCGCCAAGATCGTTCTGCGCAGCGGCGCGCCAGATGTCGTACTGCTCCTGGCTCACGACGCGGACCGCGATCGGCATGAAGGCATGATCCTTGCCACACAGCTCCGAGCACTGGCCGTAGAAAATGCCCTCGCGCTCTGCCTTGAACCAGGTTTCGTTGATACGGCCCGGCACGGCGTCGACCTTGATGCCGAAAGACGGAACCGCGAAGGCGTGAATCACATCGCCGCCGGTCACGAGGACGCGAACGGTCGTGTTGACCGGAACGACAAGGTCATTGTCGACGGCCAGCAGACGCGGGTAGCGCGCAGTGTCCTGCTTGCCCGTTGCCTCGCGATCTTCGTCCACGAGGCGGAACGACGAGAAGGTGAGAGGCTCTTCGTCCTGGTACTCATAGTCCCAGTACCACTGGACGCCGGTCGCCTTGACCGTGAGGCCAGGCTCCTCTTCCGGCGTGTACTGCGCGGTGAGCAACTGGAACGAGGGAACAGCAATGAAAATGAGGGCAATGACCGGGCCGACCGTCCAGATCACCTCGATCAGAGTATTGTGGCTGGTGCGCGACGGCGTCTTGTTGACGCTCTCGCGGTAACGAATCAGGCACCACAGCAGCAACGCCAGAACCAGGAGAGTCACCGGCACGATGAACGCCAGCGTGTAGCGTTCAAACCAGATAATCTCTTCCATGATTCGCGTTGCAGGTTCCTGGAAGTTCAGCTGCCACGCAGTCGGCTGGCCTGCAAATGCAGCCGTCGCCGCCAGGACCGGCGACAATGCGCCCAGTCCCGCAATGATTCTCTTAGTCACCCTCTTCATCTCCCAGTCGATCCTCTCGACGAAATCTTAAGGCGCCAGCTCGCTCCTCGTGTAAGGCGCGCGGCGATCATCGTGACTTCAAACACACTCTCATATCTACCGCAAGGAAGGCGTCGGTGGATATGTGCGGCATTTTTGCGCGCGCAGGGCGAAGTTTTTCAGTCCCGCCTTGATTTCGCTCAACTCATACCAAATTGGAGACCATTCGTCGCGCATGGCGTGCAGGCTTGTTGCGCACAGGCGCGGGCACGCTAAATTGGCGTGATTCGCAAAGTCGGGATTGGTTGGATGTCGCTTCGTAAGTTCGTGCAGATCTCTGCCGCAGCCGCCTGCGCGGCACTGCTGGCATTGCCGGCCGCAGCCCAGCAGAAGCAGCAGCAAGGCGTCGTCCGCTCGACTCACGGCAGCTGGTCGATCATCTGCGACACCCCCGGCGGTGCCACCAGCGAACAGTGCGCATTGATGCAGAACGTCGTCGCCGAGGATCGCCCGGAAGTGGGCCTCTCGGTCGTCGTGCTGCGCACTGCCGACAAGAGCGCCGAGATTCTCCGCGTGCTCGCGCCGCTCGGCGTGCTTCTGCCCAACGGCCTCGGCCTCAATGTCGACGGCAAGGACATCGGCCGCGCCTACTTCGTCCGCTGCTTCCAGGACGGCTGCTACGCCGAGGTGATTCTGGAGGAGCCGCTGCTCGGCACTCTCAAGTCCGGCAAGTCGGCCACCTTCATCGTCTTCCAGACGCCTGAGGAAGGCGTCGGCATCCCGGTCGACCTCGAAGGTTTTTCCGCGGGTTTTGCCGCTCTCCCCTGATCGGGCTTAACGCCGCCGAAACGCTCTGACGGCCAATCGCAAGGTGCAACTTGCCTTGCGGGCGACTATATGACTCGCCAACGCCATTCAGATTTCGGAGCGATGCGGTGACAGCCAGACTTCTCGAACAGTTCGATGTGTCCGAAGAGACGTTGCGCCGCATCGTGGCGGAGACGGTCGCCGGCGCGGACGACGGCGAGCTCTTCGTCGAATACCGCGAGGGCGAGGCGCTTGTCTTCGACAACGGCCGCCTGAAGACGGCCAACTTCAACACCGAGCAGGGTTTCGGCCTGCGCGCCGTTGCCGGCGAAGCTGCGGGCTACGCGCATGCGGGCGAGCTGTCGCAGGCGGCACTGCTTCGCGCCTCGTCCGCCGTCTCGGCCGTGAAGGCCGGGTATTCCGGCACGCTCGCCGAAGCGCCGTCGGGCACCAACGTGAAACTCTACGGCGAAGAGAACCCGATCGCCGAGCCAGGCTTTGCCGACAAGGCGAAGCTCCTGCAGGAGGTCGACGCTTACCTGCGCAACAAGGACCCGCGCGTGCGGCAGGTGACGGCCTCGGTGGCCGCCTCCTGGCAGCACGTCGAAATCCTGCGCGCCGATGGCCGCGTTGCGCGCGACATCCGCCCGCTGGTTCGCTTCAACGTCTCGGTCGTTGTCGGCGAAGGTGATCGGCAGGAGACCGGCTCCTACGGCATGGGCGGCCGCAAGGGCTTCGGCGAGTTTCTCGCCGAAGGCTCGTGGCAGCATGCCTGCGAGGAAGCGCTGCGCCAGGCACTCGTCAATCTCAAGGCGGTCCCCGCGCCCGCCGGCACTTTTGACATCGTTCTGTCGTCCGGCTGGCCGGGGGTCATGCTGCACGAGGCAGTCGGCCACGGCCTCGAGGGCGACTTCAATCGCAAGAAGACCTCGGCCTTTGCCGGCCTGATGGGACAGCAGGTTGCGGCCAAGGGCGTCACGGTTGTCGATGACGGCACGATCACCGAACGCCGCGGCTCGCTCACCATCGATGATGAAGGCACGCCGACCAACCGCACTGTCCTCATCGAGGACGGCAGGCTTGTCGGCTACATGCAGGACCGCCAGAACGCGCGGCTGATGGGCATGAAGCCGACCGGCAATGGCCGCCGCGAATCCTACGCGCACTCGCCGATGCCGCGCATGACCAACACCTACATGACCGCAGGCTCCCACACGCCGGAGGAGATCATCTCCTTGGTCAAGAACGGCATCTACGCCGTCTCGTTCGGCGGCGGCCAGGTGGACATTACCAGCGGCAAGTTCGTGTTCGGCTGCACCGAGGCCTACATGATCGAAAACGGTAAGGTGACCCAGCCGATCAAGGGCGCGATGCTCATCGGCAACGGACCGGATGCGATGCACCGCATCACCATGATCGGCAATGACATGAAGCTCGACAATGGCATCGGCATGTGCGGCAAGGCCGGTCAGGGCGTACCGGTTGGCGTTGGCCAGCCGCACCTGCGCATGAACGCGATGACGATCGGCGGCACGCGCACCTGACGCGGCCGCCTCAGAGCCAGGAGGCAGGCGTCTTTGGCAGCCTTCCTTCCGGGTCGATCACCTCGAGCCGTGGCCCCTCCTCGCCATTCCAGCGCCACAGCGCGACGCAGGTTCCGCCGGGCGACATAAACGACGGATAGATCACGCCGTCGAAGCCCTTTTCCAGCAGCTCCTCGCGCAGCCGGTGCGGTGCCGGCCGCCTTCCCTCGTCCAGATCGGAGCGCCATTCGCAGGCGTGGATCGTCTTATCCACGCCGAATGACGCCAGCACATCACCGTTGGTGAAATCCGCCAGCCTTGCTCCAGTGAGGATCAGCCTGGCGATGAGCGCCGGATGCTGGACGAAACCCTGGTTGTACTCGGCCCAGGCCGTCGACAGTTCGCGCGCGGCGTAGATGGTGGGGGCACCTACCGGGTTCCACCTGCCGCCGAACCGCGCCGCGCCGTCTCCGGACAGAGGAGCATGCGCCCATTGCGGCACGTAGGCACGCCAGAGGTCGACCGGTTCGTCCTGCTTCTCAGGCATAGACGCCGGAGCGCACTGCCTCGAGATAGGCGAGCACCTTGTCCGCCTTGCCTTCCTGAACCAGATCGTAAGCCGTCTTGCCGGCCCAGCCCGGTATCGGCTGGTGCTTGAACCAGATCGCTGCGCGTTCCTCGCCACCCGCCATTTCGGAGGCCATGGCCAGCACGCGCACCACCGGGCTCAGGGCGGCATCAACCTTGCGCGCGCCTGTCTTGGCCGCCAAGGTGTTGCGGGCCACCCCGATCAGGCCGGCGAGCTCGGTCATCGTAACGCCAAGAAGCTCTGCAACACGGCGCGGCGACAGGAACGGCGATCCCTTCTCGCCGAACTTCGAAGCCTGAATGTCGAGGACAGCGTCTGCCATGACAAAATCCTTGCGCGTTTTGGCACTCACGTGCTCAATATGAGCTCAACATCTGTTCGGTTCAAGGCAGACCCGTGAATTCGATCGTCATCCTCACCGGCGCGGGCATTTCGGTGGAATCCGGGATCGCCAGCTTCCGCGACGCCCACGGTATCTGGTCGAAGTTCGACTGGCGCGATTATGCCACGCCCGATGCCTTTGCCCGCCACCCTGCCCGCGTCTACGACTTCTACAATGCGCGGCGGCGCCAGTTGCATGAGGTGAAACCCAACGAGGCGCACTATGCGCTCGCCCGCCTCGAGCGTGAATTTTCCGGATCGGTGACGATCATCACCCAGAACGTCGACGACCTGCACGAGACTGCCGGCACGAAGAACCTCATCCACATGCACGGCCAGCTGCGTTCGGCGCTGTGCCGCTCCTGCGGCGCGCGCAGCCCGTGGCTCGGCGACATGACGATCGACTCTCGCTGTCCGTCCTGCGAGTCGCCGGGGCGCCTGCGGCCGGACATCGTCTGGTTCGGCGAGATGCCCTACCACATGGACAAGATCTATCAGGCGCTGGCGACGGCCGACCTCTTCATCGCCATCGGCACCTCCGGCGCGGTCTATCCGGCCGCCGACTTCGTCGAGGAAGCCAGCCTCAACGGCGCGCATACCGTGATGCTCAACCTCGAACCGTCCGAAAACGCCTCCGCCTTCCACGAAACCATCCACGGCAAGGCGACGGACATCGTGCCGGAGTATGTGGAGAAGGTGCTAAGGGGATAGGGACGTAGAATCCTAAGGGTTTACGAGTTTAGAGCGTCGACGCATTGAACCGTTCCGCCGATGCTTCAACTATGCAACCTCGTCGCTCGGGGATGACCTTATAACCCGCGACGGCTCTGCCGCTTTTAGCGTTCAGGCATGGACCCTCGGGTCAAGCCGAGGGTGACGAAGATTGAGATGTTGAGCTCAAACTTCCACGACTGTCGCTGAGGTCACCCGCACCCTGCGCCCGGTTTTCTAGGCATTGGCGAAGCCTTAGCTAAGAAGTGGTGTCTGCGAGATCGGGTTGCATTCATCCAGCACCATAACACCTTGGCGAGACCCTTGAGTTCAGGGCTTTGGAACGAGTAGGTGGCCGAGCGCGCGACGATCCCGAGGGCGCGACGACCCCATCTGGCCGACCACATCCCCACATCGTCACCCTCGGGCTTGACCCGAGGGTCCATGCCGGAGCATCTCCGGTTGCGTGCTACGCCGGACCGACACTGCACGAGGATCCTCCCCTGCGAAGCGGGGGAGGTGGCGCGAAGCGCCGGAGGGGGCGAGACAAGCGTCCCGCTCGCCTACTTCCGCTTCTTCGGCTTCTCGAGCAGAGCGACGGTTTCCAGATGCGGCGACCAGAGGAACTGGTCGACCGGCACCACGCGCTTCAGCGTATAGCCGCCGTCGATGAGAATCCGCAGGTCGCGCGCGAGCGTCGTTGGATTGCACGACACCGCCGCCACACGCTGCACATTCGAGCGTGCGATCTGCTTCGCCTGATCCTCGGCGCCCGCGCGCGGCGGGTCGAAAACAAGGCCGTCGAAACCAAAATCAAGTTCCTTGAAGGTCAGCGGGCGGCGGAACAGGTCGCGCTTCTCGATCGTCACGCGCTTCAGGCCCGTCCCGAAGCGGAAGGCGCGGTCGAGCGCGGCGAGCGCCGGCGCGTCGCCCTCCACCGCATGCACCTCGCTCTGACGCGCAAGGCGCAGCGCGAAGGTGCCAATGCCGGCAAAGAGGTCGGCGACGCGCTTGGCCTTCCTCAAGTGTTCGGTCACGAGCCCGGCCATCACCTGCTCGGCGCTCTCGACCGCCTGCAGAAACGCGCCGGGGGGCGGAATGACGGCGATGTCATCGACCATCACCATCGGCTTCTTCGGCTCGACGATGATCTCGCCATCGACCGACAGGCGCGCAATGCCGTTGGCGAGGCAGAACTCGATCGCCGCCTGCCGCGCCGGGCCTTCGAGCCTGCCGCTGTCCTGCGCCGCGACGTCCAGGCCTGAGGCCGTCTGCGTCACGCCGAAGCGGAACGGATCCTTCGTCTGCGCGACGAGCAGCCCAAGCTGGCGCAGCACGTCGAGCTTTTCGACGATCGACGGCAGCATCACCGGGCATTCTTCCATGTCGACGATGCGGTGCGACAGGGCGGCGTTGAAGCCGAGGAGCAGGCCCTTTTCGGTCTTGCGGGCGGTGAGTGCCGCGCGGCGGCGCGAATGCGGCGGACAATCGACCATCGAGTCGACTTCCGTCTCGATGCCGCGGGCGCGCAGCGCATCGACCAGGATCTGCCGCTTCCAATCGCGATAGGCGCCGTGCTCGAGGTGCTGGATCGCGCAGCCGCCGCAATCGCCGAAATGCCGGCATGGCGGGGCAACACGCTGCGGCGAGGTCTCCAGCAGCGCGACGATGTCGGCGCGCTTGCCGCCGACGGCGATGTTCACCTTCTCTCCGGGCAGCGTGAAGGGCACGAAGACCTGCCCGCCTTCGGTCTCGGCGATGCCGTCGGCCTGTGCGCCGAGGCGCGAGATCGTGACTATGCTGCTCATCTGTCCTTTATCCCGCCAAGCAGGAATTCCATGTTGCCGTCGCCGCCTTCGATGGGGGACGGAGCAGTTCCAATGCTGCGCCAGCCGGGCTGGGTGCCCAGCCAGGCGGAAAGATCTTCGGCGATCTTCGGCCCGAGTGCCGGATCGCGCAAAATGCCGCCCTTGCCGATCGCCTCGCGGCCTGCCTCGAACTGCGGCTTCACCAGCAGCACGCAGCGTGCGCCCGGGGTCGCAAGTGCAAGTGCAGGCGGCAGCGCCAGCTTCAGCGAAATGAAGCTCACATCCGAGACGACGAAATTCGGCGCCGCACCGTCGATGTGATGGGCGGAAAGCTCCCGTGCGTTCAGCTTCTCGAGGTTTGTCACCCGCGGATCGCTTGCCAGCCCCGGATCGATCTGGCCATGACCGACGTCGACCGCGTAGACGTGGGAAGCGCCGCGCTCAAGCAACACCTGCGTGAACCCGCCGGTCGAGGCGCCGATGTCGATGGCGACCATCCCCGCCGGATCGGGGCCAAACGCATCGAGCCCGGCAATCAGCTTCAGCGCCGCGCGCGAGACATAGCCGCGCGCCGGGTCATCAACCACGATGTCTGCATCTTCCGGCGTCGGCTGTCCCGGCTTCGAGACCACCTTGCCGCCGACCGAAACCGCCCCGCGCGCCACCGCGTCCCTCGCCCGCGAGCGGCTGGCAAAAAAGCCGCGCCGGACGAGCAGTTCGTCCAGCCGCAGCTTCTCGGTGGAGGTGGGCAAGCTCACGCCCGCTCCGCCGCTCAGGCAGATGCCGCGCTGGTCGAGCGGCCGAGCGCCGTGAAGACGGTGCGGACGATCCCGGCAGCATCAAGCCCTGCGCGGGCGTACATCTTCTCCGGCTTGCCGTGGTCGGTGAACTCGTCCGGCAGAACGAGCGGGCGCACCTTGAGCCCGTTGTCGAGCAGGCCGTCATGCGCCAGCTGGTGCAGCACGTGGCTGCCGAAGCCGCCGATCGAACCTTCCTCGACGGTGATCAGCACCTCGTGTTCGCGCGCAAGACGGCGCAGGAGGTCAACGTCGAGCGGCTTGGCAAAGCGCGCGTCCGCGACTGTGGTCGAAAGGCCTGCCGCATCAAGTTCCTCGGCTGCTGCAAGGCAGTCGGCGAGGCGCGTGCCGAGCGACAACAGCGCGATCTTGGTGCCTTCCTTGACGATGCGGCCCTTGCCGATCTCGAGGAATTTTCCACGTTCCGGCATCTCGACGCCGACGCCATTGCCGCGCGGATAGCGGAACGAGATCGGACCCTCGTCATAGTCGGCCGCGGTGCGCACCATATGGCGCAGCTCTGCCTCGTCGGCAGCGGCCATCACCACGAAGTTCGGCAGCGAGGCAAGGTACGTGATGTCGAACGCGCCGCAGTGGGTCGGGCCATCAGCGCCGACATAGCCGGCGCGGTCGATCGGGAAGCGCACCGGCAGCTTCTGGATCGCGACGTCGTGAACCACCTGGTCATAGGCGCGCTGCAGGAAGGTCGAGTAGATCGCGGTGAACGGCTTCAGCCCTTCCGTCGCAAGGCCAGCCGCAAAGGTTACCGCATGCTGCTCGGCAATACCGACGTCGAAGGTGCGGGTCGGAAATGCTTCGCCGAACAGGTCGAGGCCGGTGCCGCTCGGCATGGCCGCCGTAATCGCGACGATGCGGTCGTCGAGCTTCGCTTCCTGGATCAGGCTTTCGGCGAACACCTTGGTGTAGGCCGGCGCATTGGCGGGCGCCTTGGCCTGCGCGCCGCTGATGACGTCGAACTTGTTGACGCCGTGGTATTTGTCCGCCGCAGCTTCGGCGGGTGCGTAGCCCTTGCCCTTCTGCGTGACGACGTGGATCAGCACCGGACCGGTGATGTGGTCTCGTACGTTGCGCAGCACCGGAACGAGATGCTCGAGATTGTGGCCGTCGATGGGGCCGATGTGGAAGAAGCCCATCTCCTCGAACAGCGTGCCGCCGGTCACATAGCCGCGGGCGTGCTCGACGGCGCGCGTGACGGCGCGGTCCATGCGCTTGCCGAGATAAGAAGTCAGCTTCTTTCCGAAGTCGCGGATGCCCTGGTATGTCTTGCCCGAGGCAAGGCGCGCCAGATAGTGGCTCATCGCGCCGCTCGGCGGGGCGATCGACATGTCGTTATCGTTGAGGATGACGATCAGCCGCGCATCGAGCGCGCCGGCATTGTTCATCGCCTCATACGCCATGCCGGCCGACATCGCGCCATCGCCGATGACGGCGATCACATTGTTGGTGCCGCCCTTGAGGTCGCGGCCGACCGCCATGCCAAGGCCAGCCGAAATCGAGGTCGAGGAATGCGCCGCGCCGAACGGGTCGTACTCGCTCTCGTCGCGCTTGGTGAAGCCCGACAGGCCGCCTTCCTGGCGCAGCGTGCGGATACGATCGCGGCGGCCGGTGATGATCTTGTGCGGATAGGCCTGGTGGCCGACGTCCCAGATCACCTTGTCGTCCGGCGTGTTGAAGACGTAGTGCAACGCGACCGTCAGCTCGACGACGCCCAGCCCCGCGCCGAGATGCCCGCCGGTCTGCGATACCGCGTCGATCAGCTCCGTGCGCAACTCGGTGGCGAGCTGCGGGAGATCGGTTTCGGGCAAGGCGCGAAGGTCAGCCGGAATCCGGACCTTATCGAGGAGTGGCGTGCTGGGGGCTGGCGACACGGGCTTTTTCGACCGTTCCTGTTGGTTTGAGGGGGAAATAGGCTTTCGGGCCAAGAAAGTAAATGCGCGCTGCCGTGCAAAGGCCTGAGTCAGTACTGCGGCAAGGGGATGAATTCGTGTTCGTCGCCTGGGACGATGTCGAAACGCCCGGTTCGCCATTCCTCCTTGGCCTGCTCGATGCGCTCCTTCGAGGAGGAGACGAAGTTCCACCAGATGTAGCGCTGCGAGCCGAGCGAGGCGCCGCCGAACAACATCAGATGCGCCCCGCGCTCCGTCGAGACGACGATCTCGTCGCCGGGGCGAAAGGCGAGCAGCCGGTCTGCCGGGAAGCGGTCGGTGAGCACGTCGACCTCGCCGTCGAGGATGTAGATGGCGCGTTCCTCGGCATCGGCCGGGATTTGCAGCCGCGCGCCGGGCGCAAGGCGAAGCTCGACATAGAGCGTTTCGGAGGCCGTGCGCACCGGCGACTTCCAGCCATGAAACGAGCCGATGATGACGCGGCCGGAGATGCCCTCGGCGTCGATTTCCGGCAGCTCGCCGCGCCCCGTGTTCTGGAACATCGGGTCGATCTCTTCCTGCCCGTCCGGCAGCGCCAGCCAGGTCTGCAGGCCAGACATCGACATCGGATTGCCCCGCAGTTCTTCCGGCGAGCGTTCGGAATGGACGATGCCGCGCCCCGCCGTCATCAGGTTCACGTCGCCCGGCTCGATCACCATTTCGGTGCCGAGCGAATCGCGGTGGCGGATCTTGCCGTCCAGAAGATAGGTCACGGTGGAGAGGCCGATATGCGGATGCGGCCGCACATCGATCATCCGCCCGGGCCGCAGGATAGCGGGGCCCATGCGGTCGAAGAAGATGAACGGACCGACGAGCTTGCGTCGCGCCGTCGGCAGCGCCCGGCGCACCTCGAAACCGGCGAGGTCCTTCGCGTTCGGGATGATCAGCGTCTCGATGGCATCGCAGGCGAGCACATCGCCAGGCTGCGGGTCATTTCCGGGAAAGAAGCTCATCGCATCTCCTCCAGGTTACTGCCGCGTCAGCAGCGGGACGAATTTTTTCCGGGCGGCGAAATGAGGACCGCGAAGAAACCTCACTTGCCCTCGCCGAGGAACATGGACGCAATATCCGCGTCCATGAACAGGGAGGGATCGAGATCGATCAGCGGGTATTTGCCCGCAAGGAACGCCAATTCTCGCTCCCGCTTCGCCGCCTCGCCGACCGGCACCAGCTTCACTGCCGGCCTGCCGTCGCGGGCGATCCCGATTTCGCTTTCGGCGCCGTTTTCAAGGGCCTCGATCAGCTTTGCAAGCTGCGCCTTGGCATCATGCATGTTGACGGTGGTGGTCATGGCGACCTCCGTGGCGAACAGCCGCCAAGGGTAAGTCGATGAGGCGGGAGCGTCAACGCGCCCCGCTTTATTCGCCGTCGAGCGGCTCCGTGCCGACGGGCTTGCCCTCGCGGGACAGGCGGATCTTCTCGACCTTGTCCTCGGCGACCTTCAGCAGCTTCTCGCAATGCGCCTTCAGCGCCTCGCCACGCTCATAGATGCGGATCGACTGGTCGAGCGGCACGTCGCCGCGCTCGAGATCGTCAACGATCCGCTCCAAAGCAGCAAGCGCCTGCTCGAAGCTCATTGCGGCAATGTCGTCGTTGTTGGCGGTCTCGTTCATGTCCTATCCCTTCATCAGGCGTCGCACGTGGGCGGCGGTCGAAAACGCCAGCCCATGCAGGTCGTAGCCGCCTTCCAGCAGGCTGACCAGCCGCCCGTTCGCCCAGCGATCGGCTTTCCCCATCAACTCGGCGGTCGCCCAGTCAAAATCGTCTTCGACAAGGTTGAGTTCCGCCAGCGGGTCGCGATGGTGCGCGTCGAAACCGGCGGAGATGATGATCAGGTCCGGCTGAAACCGGTCGATCGCCGGCAGGATGCGGCTACGGAACGCTTCCTTGAAAACCTCGCCATCGTCGCCGGCCGAAAGCGGCGCGTTGACGATGTTGTCGCCGGTGCCGGTCTCGGTCTTGGCGCCGGTGCCTGGAAACAGCGGCATCTGGTGCGTCGAGCAGTACATGACCGACGGGTCGTCCCAAAAAATGTCCTGGGTGCCATTACCGTGGTGGACGTCCCAGTCGACGATCGCCACGCGCTCGAGGCCGTGAACGCGCTGGGCATGGCGCGCCGCGATTCCCGCGTTGTTGAACAGGCAGAAGCCCATTGCGGTCGCCTTCTCGGCGTGGTGCCCCGGCGGGCGGGCGGCGACGAACACGTTGTCGACCTGCTTGCTGATGACGTCATCCACCGCCGCCAGCGCGCCACCGATCGCCGTGAGCGCCGCCTGCCAGCTTTTGGGACTGACAGTGGTGTCGGAATCGATCCTGACGATCCCCTCGCGCGGAATGCGCAGCCTGATCTTGTCGTAGTACTCTTCCGGATGCGCGAACAGGATCGCCCCCGCATCGGCCTGCGGCGATTCCTTGCGGTCGAGATCCTCGAACTCGGGCTCGTCGAGCAGCTTGCCGATGGCGCGCAGCCGGTCCGGCCGCTCCGGGTGTCCGGCCGGCGTCAGGTGCTCGAGATAGATGGGATGCGTGTAGAGGCGCGTGGTCATGCTATCGGTATAGGTCGAGGTGCGGCGTTTGACCACGCCCTTGTCCCAAACCCTCTCAATTTGCTGTTCGCTCAGGCCGGAACGCCAAGCGCCCTGTCCTTCAATTCGCGGAAGTGGCTGGAGACCTCGCTGAGCTTGCGGTCCCATTCCGGATTGGGCGCCTGCCCCTCGATGGTTCGGAAATAGACCTGCAGCAGCGCCGCGATCGCGAACGGCTCGATCAGCGCCGCCTTGATCGCCCAGGCAAAGATCAGCGCGAGCACGAACGACCAGCCGGCGAGCTGCCCGGGCATCAGGTAGAGGATGGCACCTGCAGGCGCGAGCATGACGAGGAACACCACGAAGGCGAGCAGCCACATGAAGATCGAAAGCCAGACGGCGTTTCTCACCATGGTCTTCGCGTTCTGCGCGTAGAGGACGACACCCTGGCGCGCACTGTCGAACGGGGTGCGGCTGTCGATGCGCACGTTGTAGCCGAGGATGATCTCATCGACATAGGTCAGCGAGATGCGGATCACCGTGTTCACAAACTGGGCAATGCCCTGCAGACCCGGCAGGAACGAGGCAACGCCGCCGATCAGGCCGGTAATGACCCCGATGGCTCCCTTCACCAGCTGGTCGACCACAAACAGGATGTTCGCCTCCGCAAAGCGGGCGGTGACGACCTTGCGGGCGTAGTCGATCTGGTTCTGGCCATCAGGCACCGCGCGCCCGTCGATCAGGTGGACCATGACCGCAATGTGGCCTGCCTTGACGACGTAGAGGATGTATTCGCGGATCCAGTAGACGATCATCGAGACGAGGCCGAAGCCGAAGATGCCGCCCCAGAGCGCGAACGCGCCAGGCTCGTCGGAGATGTGGCCGACGCCGTAGCCTACGCCCGCGCCTACTCCGATCGCGAAGACGTAACCGACAGTAATGCCGAAGTAGGCGAGCAGCCGCAGCGCAATGAACGGCCAGGTGCGGGCCATGATGCCAAGCGTGCGGCCGATATCGAAGTCCCACATGAGTGCAGCCCCTCCCCTCACAGGTATTGGGGCCGCACTATAGTATCAGCGATTGAGTCGCGTGAAGTAGTCGCGCGTCAGAGTATTTCGGTCGAGCTGATCTCAATGCCGAAACCTTCAAGGCCGACATAGTGCTTCTCGCGCGAAGCAAAGAGCTGGATCGACGAAATGCCTAGGTCCCGCAGGATCTGCGCGCCCAGCCCGATCTCGCGCCACTCGCTCTCGCGGCGCAGAGCCTCTTCGTGGGCCTCGTCGCCGACCACCGGGCGGTTGCGGGCAGCGCCCTGGCCGACGCCGACCGAGCCCTCGCGCAGGTAGACGATCACGCCGCGCTGCGCCTCGGCCATCCGCTTCATCACGCCGTCGAGGCGGCTCTTGGGACCGAACACGTCGGCAACGACGTCCTCGGCATGCAGGCGCACCGGCACGTCGACGCCATCGCGAATGTCACCGAAGACAACAGCGAAGTGCTGCATCGCATCCCACGGCAGACGGTAGGTGTAGGCCTTTGCCGGACCTGCGGTCGTCTCGATCGGGAAAGTCGCGATGCGCTCGATCAGCGTTTCCTGGCGCTGGCGGTAGGCGATGAGGTCGGCGACCGACACCTGCTTGAGGCCGTTCTTCTCGGCGAAGGCCTGGACCTGCGGGCCGCGCATCACGGTGCCGTCGTCATTGACGAGCTCGCAGATGACGCCGACCGGCGGCAGGCCGGCGAGCTTGCAGAGGTCGACGGCCGCCTCGGTATGGCCCGAGCGCATCAGCACGCCGCCCTCGCGGGCAACCAACGGGAAG
Source organism: Aminobacter sp. J44 (assembly GCF_007829415.1). Lineage (NCBI taxonomy): Bacteria > Pseudomonadati > Pseudomonadota > Alphaproteobacteria > Hyphomicrobiales > Phyllobacteriaceae > Aminobacter > Aminobacter sp. J44. The sequence continues at coordinate 50,674 of NZ_VLJG01000012.1, forward strand.
ACGTGGCCGGGACGGACGAAGTCCGACGGGCCGACATTGCCGTTGGCGAGGTTGCGCACCGTCAGCGTGCGGTCTTCCGCCGAAATGCCGGTCGTGGTGCCGTGCTTGAAGTCGACCGAGATGGTGAAGGCGGTCGAGTGCGGCGCGTCGTTCTCAGCCACCATCGGCTGCAAGTTCAACCTGCGCGCATCCTCGCGCGTCATCGGCGCGCAGACGATGCCCGAGGTGTGACGGACGATGAACGCCATTTTCTCGGGGGTGCAGTGAACGGCGGCAACGATCAGGTCACCTTCGTTCTCACGACCATCGTCGTCCATCACGACGACGATCTCACCACGTTCAAAGGCGCGCAGCGCCTCGACAATCTTCTTCTGGTCGTATGCCATCTGGCGAAGTCCGTTTCAAAAAGTGTCAGGCGATGCGGCCGGTCTGGCCGCGGTGTCTCAGATAGTGGTCCGCAATCGCGCAGGCTACCATCGCTTCTCCGATCGGCACCGCGCGGATACCGACGCAGGGGTCGTGACGTCCCTTGGTGCGGACGTCGACGTCATTGCCATCCTTGTCGACCGAACGGCGCGGCGTCAGGATCGAGGAAGTCGGCTTGACCGCAAAGCGCGCGACGATCGGCTGGCCAGTGGAAATGCCGCCGAGGATGCCGCCCGAGTGGTTGGACAGGAAGACGGGCTTGCCGTCATTGCCCATGCGCATCTCGTCGGCGTTCTGTTCGCCGGTCATGCGCGCGGTCTCGAAACCGTCGCCGATCTCGACGCCCTTCACGGCGTTGATCGACATGAGGTTGGAGGCGATGTCCTGATCGAGCTTGGCGTAGACCGGTGCACCGAGCCCCGCCGGAACGCCTTCCGCGACAATCTCGATCAGCGCGCCGACCGAGGAGCCGTCCTTGCGGATGCCATCGAGGTATTCGGTGAAGACCGCGACCGACTCAGGATCCGGCGTAAAGAACGGGTTCTCCGCATCCTCAACGAAGTTCCAGTTCCAGTTGGCGCGGTTGATCTCCTTGGTGCCCATGCCCACGAGTGCGCCGCGCACGACGAGGCCCGGCACCACCTTGCGCGCCAGTGCGCCAGCAGCGACGCGCGCCGCGGTCTCGCGCGCCGACGAGCGACCACCGCCGCGGTAGTCGCGGATGCCGTACTTGACGTCATAGGCATAGTCGGCGTGGCCGGGACGGTACTGGCGAGCGATCTCACCATAGTCCTTGGAGCGCTGGTCGACGTTCTCGATCATCATCGAGACGGGCGTACCGGTGGTGACGAGCTCGTCGCCATCCTCAAGGACGCCGGACAGGATCTTCACTTCGTCAGGCTCGCGCCGCTGCGTGACGAAGCGGGACTGGCCCGGACGGCGGCGGTCGAGTTCGGCCTGGATGTCCGCAAGCTTGAACCGGATTCCGGGCGGGCAGCCATCAACGACGCATCCGAGCGCCGGACCGTGGCTTTCGCCCCACGTGGTAACGCGGAAGAGGTGACCGAATGTATTATGCGACATGGGAGGATCCGCGGATGTTTTCGCAGACGCTTCTATTGGCGTTTTCCGTGAGCGTCAAACTCGCGTGAACCAAGGTATCGCCTTGGCCACGCAAAATTTTTGACACACTCGACATGTTTCTGCTTCCGTTAGTAGAGCTGCTGGGCCAACATGCCGGCGCGGCGTTGGAAATCATGAGGAAGATCGCCCATGCGAACCCTTAAAGGCACTGTTCTGGCCGCCGTATTTGCCACGGGGATGGCACTCGCGGGCGGGATCGCCCATGCCGCTGACGACGAAGGCAAGATCGCGCGCGTCGATGTCGAGAATCTGACTATCACGCTCGACAACGGCAACACCTACAAGCTCTCGGGCGAGTTTGACGTCGAGGCACTTGAGGTAGGCACCGAGGTCGTCCTCGCCTACGACACTATCAACGGCCAGAAGACCGTCACCGACCTCGTTACCTACGAATAGGCATCACAGCCAGTCGAGGCGGCCGTTCTCGTAGCGGAGTACCTTGTCCTGCGGGATTGGGAGCGCGGCGCATTCCTCGATTGAATGCTGGCGCGTAAGGCGGAAGATCGAGCGGATCACGCCACCATGGGTGACGCAGATCGTGTCGCGGCTGACTTCCTGGAACCATGAGCGGATGCGCGCGGAAAGCATCTCATAGCTTTCCGCCGCCTCACCGGGTGGCACGAAGTGCCACTTGTCAGCGTCCCGGCGTGCCGAGCAGCCGGGATCGACCAGCTCCAGCTCGTCGTAGGTGTGGCCCTGCCAGTCGCCGAAGTGGAGTTCGACGAGGCGGGGCTCGGTGCGATAGGCCTTCGGGTCGAGGCCCATTGCGGCGCGCAGGATCTCCATCGTCTCGCGGGTACGCGACAGAGGGCTGGCGACGAAGTCAATCGCCGCCGGGTCCTTGACCAGCTGAAACAGCTTCCTGCCGTTGCCGGCCGCCTGTCCGCGGCCGGTTTCGTTCAGCGGCGTGTCGGCCTGCCCCTGCAGGCGGCCTTCGGCATTCCAGTCTGTCTGCCCGTGCCTGACGAAGAAGATCGCTGGAGGGGTCATTCCTTGACGGTGGAGATATCCGGTGCGTCGACCGCCTTCATGCCGACGACATGGTAGCCGGCATCGACGTGATGGATTTCGCCGGTCACGCCCTTCGAAAGGTCGGACAGCAGGTACAGCGCCGAACTGCCGACTTCCTCGATCGAGACGGTCTTCTTCAGCGGCGCGTTGTACTCGTTCCACTTCAGGATGTAGCGGAAGTCGCCGATGCCCGAGGCCGCCAGCGTCTTGATCGGGCCGGCCGAGATCGCGTTGACGCGAATGCCCTTGCCGCCGAGGTCGACCGAGAGATAGCGCACGCTCGCCTCCAGGCCCGCCTTGGCGACGCCCATCACGTTGTAGTGCGGCATCACCTTCTCGGCGCCGTAGTAGGTCAGCGTCAGCAGCGAGCCACCATCCGGCATGAGCTTCTCCGCGCGCTGGGCAACCGCGGTAAACGAGTAGATGGAGATATCCATCGTGCGCTGGAAGTTCGCGCGCGTGGTGTCGACGTACCGGCCGTCGAGCTCGTCCTTGTCCGAGAAGGCGATAGCGTGGACCAGGAAGTCGATCTTGCCCCACTTCTTCTCGAGGTTGTCGAAGACAGCGTCGATGCTTTCCTCGACGGTGACATCGCAATCGCCGGCAATATAGGCGCCGAGTTCGGCGGCGAGCGGCTCAACCCGCTTGCGGAATGCTTCGCCCTGGTAGGTAAGAGCGAGTTCCGCGCCCTGCTCGGTCAGCGCCTTTGCGATACCCCAAGCGATCGACCTGTTGTTGGCGACCCCCATGATGAGGCCGCGCTTTCCTGCCATCAGGCCGTTACCTGCCGCCATGAGACGTACTCCGCATCGTTCAAGAATGGGAGCCGTATCGCACAGGCGCGTTCAGGCTTCAAGCTATGCGCTATTTGCGCTGCTTGACTGGGAGCGCCGCGCGAAGGCTTCGAGCTCCGCATTTCCCTCCGGAAGCATGATCCGGACATGAGCATAGAGGTCGCCGTGACCGCCCGTCTTGAGAGGCAGGCCCTTGCCCTTGAGACGCAGCTTGCGGTCGGAGCTCGACCATGCCGGCACCGCCACTGCGAAGCGGCCATGCGGGGTTTCGACCGGCACCTTGCCACCGAGAACGGCATCAGCCAGCGACACGGGAACGTCGACGTGCAGGTCACGCCCCTCGACCCGGTAAGCGGGGTGCGGGCGCAGCCTCACCTTCACCAGCGCATCGCCTGCAGGTCCTCCAAGCGGCGATGATTCGCCCTGGCCCTTGAGCCGGATGGTCTGGCCGTCCTCGACATAGGCAGGCAGCTTGATGCCGACCTTGCGGCCGTCCGGGAAATTCGCGGTGACCTTCGCAGCGGTCGCAATGTCCTCGACCGTCACGTCGAGCGTGACGTTGATGTCACTGCCGCCTGCCGCGCTGGCACGGCGCTTTGCGCCACCAGCGCCCATGCCGGCGCCCGCTCCGGGACCCGCGCCACGACCGCCGAAGGCACTGCCGAAGATCTCGGAAAAGATGTCCGACGCGTCGAAACCGCCGCCCGGACCGGACGAGCGAAACTCGAAATGCGCGCCGCCGGGCCCGCTGCGGCGGAAGCCGCCGAATGGATCGCCGCCAGCACCGAAATCGGCAAAGCGAGGCTTGCCGGTTGCATCGATCTCGCCCCGGTCGAACTGCGCGCGCTTGGTCTCGTCGCCGAGGATCTCGTAGGCTTGGTTAACCTCGGCAAAGCGGTCCTTGGCCTTCGGATCATCCGGGTTCTGGTCCGGATGATACTTCTTGGCCAGCCGCCGGAAGGCCGACTTTATGTCCTTTGCAGAGGCGTTCTTCGCAACGCCCAAAACGTCATAGGGATCGCGCATTGTATCCTGTCTGCCGGGAAGGAAGGTATTTGTCGCGGTTAATATGTGGACGATAAGGCACGGATTCCAGTGCCTTATTCATGCAAACTAGCCGACCTTCTCGAACCTGTGCAGGGTCCAGACCTTGGATCGCTCCATGCAGGCGCGACCGTCATAGAGGAACACGCCCTCGAAGCTTTCCAGAGTCGTGGTGAAATCGCGGCAGAGCGTATCGCCGTCCCGGCTTTCGGTAAGGTTGCGGATCGTGCCGCGCGAACCGGAAGCCACATTGGCCCAGCCGAGCCCGTTCTCGCCGATTTCATCGACGATCGCCGACGAGACCGCGTTGCGGATGGTCCATTCGTCGGAGGCTGGCGAGAGCGCGCCGCTGACGGTGCCTGTCGTCAGCGTGTCCGGAACTGCACTTTCGAGGGAGAAGCCCTTGCTGCCGCATGCGGCCAGCGGCAAGGTCATGCACAGGCTGACCCAAAGGAAAAGCCGGCTGCGCCTTCTATCGGACCCTTGCTTCGGGCGCGCCAATAGGCAATCTCCCCGTTCATGACAATCGCATACAGGGTGCTAGCATGGCGGAAACAAGCTTAATAGATGGTGACTTCACCGAAAGCCCGGAACCCTACAAGCTTTTTGCAAAATGGCTTGAGGACGCCACCGCATCCGAGCCGAACGACCCCAATGCACTGGCGCTCGCGACGGTCGATCCGGACGGCCTGCCAAATGTGCGCATGGTGCTGCTGAAGGGTTTCGACGAGCGCGGCTTCGTCTTCTACACCAACTATGAGAGCAACAAGGGCCGCGAGATCCTCGCCTCGATGAAGGCGGCGATGTGCTTCCACTGGAAGAGCCTGCGACGGCAGGTGCGCGTGCGCGGAATCGTCGAGAAGGTCAGCGACGAGGAAGCTGACGCCTACTACGAATCGCGTGCGCGCGGCAGCCGCATCGGTGCCTGGGCGTCGAAGCAGTCCCGCCCGCTGGAAAGCCGCTTCGCGCTCGAGAAGGCAGTGGCCGAATACACGGCGAAGTACGCGATCGGCTCGATCCCGCGCCCTTCCTATTGGTCGGGCTTCCGCATCAAGCCGGTGTCCATCGAGTTCTGGCATGACCGCCAGTTCCGCCTGCACGACCGCGTCATCTTCGAGCGCGACGGCGACGGCTGGAAGAAGACGAGGCTGTACCCGTAAAGGTCAGCCCTTCTTGCGGCTCATGAACGCCATGAAGGCGTTGCGGGCCTCATCCGACTTCAGGCGCTCGCGGAAATGCTCGCCCTCCTCGCGGATGCGGGCGACGAGCACTTCGCGGTCGCCCAGGATCAGGTCGCGGGCGATCTTGAGCGCCTGCGGCGGCTTCTGCGCAATCCGCTCGGCAGCGGCAAAGGCCGTTGCCTCGAGTTCTTCCTCCGGAACCACGTCGTAGATCAGGCCGGCGGCCTTGGCCTTCTCGGCCGAAAGCCCCTCGCCCAGCGCCAGCAGGGCGAACGCGTTCTGCCGCCCGAGCACCATCGGCGCGATCAGGCTCGATCCCGCCTCCGGCACGAGGCCGAGATCCACGAATGGCGTGCGGAATTCCGTACGCGGCGTGGCAAAGGTCAGGTCGCAGTGCAGGTTAATCGTAGTGCCGATGCCGACAGCAATGCCGTCGACGCCGGAAACCAGCGGCTTTTGCAATCGCGCCAGGGCGATGAGAAAGCCAAACGCGTCGAGCGGGCCATCATCGCCCATCGCGACCGCCATGAAATCGGCGACGTCGTTGCCGGCCGAAAAGATGCCCGGCACGCCGAGGATGAGATGCGCGCGCACTTCATCGTCGGCATCGCCGTCCACCAGCGCCTTCGTCATCGAGGCATACATGGCGCTGGTGATCGCGTTCTTCTTGTCGGGGCGGTTCATGCGGATCAGCTGAACCGCGCCTCGACGTTCGACGATGATGTGCTCGCTCATGTCCCCTCCCTGAGCCGCTATTCTGGTCAGGCGATCAGCGCCGCGCCGGCTTCGGCGAGGCTGTCACCACCTTCGATCACGCGGCTCTTGAGCGCCTCGGTCTCGTCGATCAGGTTCTCGGCAAAGAAGCGTGCGAGCGCGACGCGCTGCGCCGACTGATCGGCGAGCGCACCGCGGATCAGGTAAGCACCGCCCACCGCCAGCGCGAACAGGCGCAGGTACGGCGTGGCGGCCGCCAGCGCGGAGTCCATGCGGCCCGAGCCCTGTGCGTCGAGCAGGAAGTTGGTTGCTTCCTCGAGCTGGTCGATGGCAGCAGCGCACTTCTCGGCCGTACGGCCGAAGCCCTCGGCATTCGAGCTGCGCAGCGCCTCGATGTCGGCGCGAAGTTCCGAGATGTAGCCGCGCACCTGAGCGCCGCCGGAAAGCGGCAGCTTGCGGACGACGAGGTCGATCGCCTGGATGCCGTTGGTGCCCTCGTAGATCGGCGCGATCCGCGAGTCGCGCAGAAGCGCGGCAGCACCGGTCTCCTCGACATAGCCCATCCCGCCATGGATCTGCAGGCCGATGGAGGCGACGTCGACGCCGATGTCGGTCGAGAACGCCTTGGCGACCGGCGTCAGCAGGCCGGCGCGCTCCTGCCAATGGCGGGCGGCGTCACCTTCGTTGATGCGGGCCATGTCGATGGCATGGGCGCAGGAATAGGAGATCGAACGGGCCACCTGCGTCAGCGCCTTCATGGTCAGAAGGTTACGCTGCACGTCGGGGTGATAGACGATCGGCGCCATGCCCTCGCCCTTGTAGCCCGCGGCCTTGCCCTGGCGGCGCTCCTGCGCGTAGGCAAGCGCCTTCTGGAAGGCGGCTTCCGCGATCGCAATGCCCTGCATGCCGACGGCGAGGCGTGCGTTGTTCATCATCGTGAACATGCAGGCGAGGCCCTTGTTCTCCTCGCCGATCAGCCAACCGATCGCGCCCGGCTCACGGTCCTTCACGTAGCCGTCGCCGTAAATCATCGTGCAGGTCGGCGATCCGTGAATGCCCAGCTTGTGCTCGATCGAGGCACAGAAGACGTCGTTGCGCTCGCCCAGCGAGCCGTCCTCGTTGACGAAGAACTTGGGGACGAGGAACAGCGAAATGCCGCGGGTGCCGGCCGGAGCATCGGGCAGGCGTGCAAGCACCAGGTGGACGATGTTGTCGGTAAAGTCCTGCTCACCGTAGGTGATGAAGATCTTCTGGCCGAAGATGCGGTAGGTGCCGTCACCGACCGGCTCCGCGCGGGCGCGCAGGGCTGCAAGATCCGAACCCGCCTGCGGCTCGGTCAGGTTCATCGTTCCCATCCACTCGCCGGAGACGAGCTTCTCGAGATACTTGGCGCGCAGCTCTTCCGAGGCGTGCTTCTCCAGAGCCTCGATCGCGCCCATCGTCAGCGTCGGACCGATGGCAAAGCCCATCGAGCCGGAGTTCCACATCTCGAGGGCCGCGACCGACAACATGGTCGGCAGAGCCTGCCCGCCATACTCCTCCGGAGCGGCGAGCGCGTTCCAGCCGCCCTCGATCCAGCGGTGGTAGAGGTCCCTCCAGCCCGGCGGAGTGGTGACTGCCCCGTCCTTCAGCACCGCCCCATGCTTGTCGCCCGCCTCGCGCAGCGGGAAGATTTCCTCGGTGGCGAATCGGCCGGCCTCGGCCAGGATCGCATCCACCAGATCCTCGGAAAGGTCGCCGAATTGCCCTGCCTCGACCGCCTTCGCCAAGCCGGCGACGTGCTTCAGGGTGTGGGCGATCTCATCAACGGGGGCTCGATACATTCGGAACTTCCTTTCGGTCGGGACAGGTGGCGGAGAGGACGGTGCCGTCCTGCAAGCGTGACGGCGCACCAGCCAGTCGAGGAAGTTGACTATTTTCTTCTGACGTAAACGTCAAATCAATCAAGCATTGCGCAACGGAAGCCTGGGGCACTATTGTCGCTATCCTAGAGGAACTTCCATGCTGGCACGCCCCGAAAAGCACCTGTGCATCGAATGCTCCCTGCCCTATGGGTCAGAGAACTTCCAATACTATGAGGGCAACATCGATAACGGCCCGGCCTACTGGTGCGACCGTGGCGTGCTGTGTTCACCGCAGTGCTCGCTGAAGCACTACCTGATGCGGCGGGAGGAAGGCACCTTGCCTGACGAGCCGGCGCCCAATCCCTTCGAAATGGATCCGGTCTACCGGCGCTGATCAGCCGGCAGCCTTCTCGCGCTCGATCGCGCGCCAGCCGATGTCGCGGCGGCAGAAGCCACCTTCCCAGCTGATCTTGTCGAGCGCCGCATAGGCGCGTGCGGCAGCCTCGGTAACGTTCGCGCCCTTGGCCGTGACGTTGAGCACGCGGCCGCCATTGGCAACAAGGCGGTCTTCCGAGTCGCGCGCGGTGCCGGCATGGAAAACCTGCACGTTCTCGTCCTCAGCCGACTCAATGCCGGAGATGACGGTGCCCTTCTTCGGCGAGGCCGGGTAGCCTTCGGCGGCGAAGACAACCGTCAGCGCAGCCTCGTCGCGCCAGCGCACCGACATGTGCGAAAGCTGGCCGTCGACGGCGGCATTCACGAGCGTCAGCAGGTCGTCCTTCAGGCGCGTCATCAGCACCTGGCATTCGGGATCGCCGAAGCGGGTGTTGTATTCGATGAGCTTCGGGCCTTCCTCAGTGATCATGAGGCCGGCGAAGAGCATGCCACGGAACGGCGCGCCCATCTCTGCCATGCCGCGCATGGTCGGCTCAATGATCTCGCGCATGACGCGCGCTTCCAACTCGGCGGTGATGACCGGAGCGGGAGAGTATGCGCCCATGCCGCCGGTGTTCGGGCCGGTGTCGCCCTCACCGACGCGCTTGTGGTCCTGCGCCGAACCGAACGGCAGCGCCGTGGTGCCGTCGCAGATGCAGAAGAAGCTTGCTTCCTCGCCCTCAAGGAACTCCTCGACGACGACTTCCGCACCGGCAGCACCGAACGCGCCCTCGAAGCAGGCGTCGATCGCGTCCAGCGCTTCATCGAGCGTCATGGCGACGGTCACGCCCTTGCCGGCAGCGAGGCCGTCGGCCTTGATGACGATCGGCGCGCCGACCTGGCGGGCATAGGCCTTCGCCTTCGGCGCGTTGTTGAAGCGGCCATAGGCGGCCGTCGGAATGCCGTAGCGGGCGCACAGGTCCTTGGTGAAGCCCTTGGAGCCTTCCAGCTGCGCCGCAGCCTTCGACGGGCCGAAGACGCGGATGCCGGCCGCCTCGAGCTCGTCGGCAAGGCCAGCCACCAGCGGCGCCTCGGGACCGACGACGACGAGGTCGATGTTCTTTTCCTTCGCGAACGCAACGACGGCCGCGTGATCGTCAACCGCGAGAGAAACGCATTCCGTTTCCTGCGCAATGCCGGGATTGCCCGGTGCGGCGTAAAGCTTCGTCAGCAGCGGCGATGCCGCAAGCTTCCATGCCAGTGCGTGCTCGCGCCCGCCAGAGCCGATCAGCAGTACGTTCATCGCGGCGATTCCTCATCGTTATTGATCGCGGCTTTCCGGTAGGGCCGGGAGGCGTCAGGGTCAAGGCGCAAGCCTCATCTCTTGACGGCGCGTTGTGTCGCTGCCACTCCGTCCGCATGGAAAACATTCAGTCCAAAGAGTCGCAGGGACGCGTCGCCGACGCCCCTTCCGGTCACTGGGTCTATCGCCTGCTGCCGCGCGGGCTCTGGCCCTATGCCCAGCTCGCGCGCTGGGACCGGCCGATCGGCTGGTGGCTGCTGATGTGGCCGTGCTGGTGGTCGACTGCAATGGCGTCTGCCGCCTATGCGAAGCCGGGAGTGGCGCTCGCGGACGTACTTCCGTCCGTCTGGCACCTGTTCCTGTTCATGGCAGGCTCGATCTTGATGCGCGGCGCCGGCTGTACCTACAACGACATCGTCGACCAGGACATTGACGAAAAGGTCGCCCGCACCCGCTCGCGCCCGCTGCCCGCAGGCAAGGTCAGCAAGAAGCAGGCTTGGGGTTTTCTGTTCCTGCAGTGCCTGCTCGGCCTCGTCGTGCTGCTGCAGTTCAACTGGTTCGCCGTTCTGGTCGGCATCGCGTCGCTCTTGACGGTGGCCATCTACCCGTTCGCCAAGCGCTTCACCGACTGGCCGCAGTTCTTCCTCGGCCTCGCCTTCTCGTGGGGGGCGCTGATGGGCTGGGCCGCCCATTTCGGCTCGCTGAACCTCGCAGCGCTGCTGCTCTATTTCGGCTCGATCCTGTGGGTGATCGGCTACGACACGATCTACGCCCACCAGGACAAGGAAGACGACGCGCTGGTCGGCGTGCGCTCCACCGCGCGCCTGTTTGCCGAGAACACCAAGCAGTGGCTTATCGGCCTCTACAGCCTTGCCCTGCTGTTCTTCGTCGTCGCCTTCGCCAATGCCGAAGTGCCGATGCCGGCGCTGGCTGGCCTCGTTGCCGCGGCCGCGCACATGATCCGGCAGATCCGCGTGCTCGACATCGACAATCCCGACCAGTGCCTGAAGCTGTTCAAGTCCAACTCGGTCGTCGGCTGGCTGATCTTCCTCGGCCTCGTCATCGGCGGAGCCTGGCCGGTCATCAGCCAGAATTTCTGATCTTCTGGCCGATGCTTCGGTAGTCGCGCGCCTCTGCTAGCGGCGCGCGATGATCTCTTCCCCATTGATGATGAGGCGAACGCCGAGCGCGCCGGTCTTGCGACGGGCGAGGAAGCGCGGGCGGCGCTGCAGGTGAACGCGACCCTGGCGGCGTGTCGCCGGCGGCGCCTTCCTGATCTGCCCAGCGTTTTCGTCCAGCGAGCGGGCGACGCCATCGGCCTCGACCAGCAGCATCGGCAGCTTGAACGCCTCCGACCATGCGCGCCAGTCGGCGGCAACGTTGTCGAGGTCGTGGGCGACCAGCAGCGGGACCGACAGCATCGGGTCCGCATGCATCAGTTCCAGCGTGACCGTGACATTGCCTTCGCCATCCTCGATGGCGCGGGCGGCAACGCCGCGGAAGGCGCGTGCCGGCAGCGCGATCGAGACCGGCAGGCCGCTTGTTTCCAGAACCCGGCGGATGGTGGCGCCACGGCTGGAGACGGTGAACGTCACGTCGCCGTGGGCGTCCATCATTCTGAAGGATGCCGCGTGCGGCAACCGGAACGGGTCAAGCCGAAAGTCGGCCTCGGCCCAAACGGGCTTGAGCTGTGTGTGTGACACTATCTTTGCCTTCCTGTCTCTTCCTGAGAGCCGGTTTTCCGGTCTTCTCGCGGGTGGTTTTCCCACCTCGTTGTAGGTGCGAGACTAGGGGGCGCCCTGTGTCAGACGGCTTAAAAAGCAGGGTTAAGGTTTTGTGGCTTCGTCCGATGGTTATCGCTTTGCAACCCGGTGTAAGACCTTCGAAACCTCAGTAAATACCCGATTAAATCACCTTGTTCGGGTTCATGATCCCCGCAGGATCAAAGGATTTCTTGATCCGGCGCATCAGGTCGGTCGCGACCGGCGGCGCGGTTGCGATCAGCTCATCGCGCTTCATGCGGCCGATGCCGTGCTCGGCGGAGATCGATCCGTTGTAGGCGCGCACGACGTCGTGCACCGCGTCGTTAATAACGCGGTAGCGCGCGAGGAAGTCGGCAGGCCTGATGCCGACCGGCTGCGAGATGTTGTAGTGCAGGTTGCCGTCGCCCATGTGGCCGAAGCAGACGAGCCGCGCATTCGGCTCCAGGCGCGTCACCGCCGCCCAGGCCTCTTCGATGAAGCTCGGGATCCTTGCCACCGGCACCGACACGTCGTGCTTGATCGAGGCGCCTTCCGGCTTCTGCGCCTCCGACATGTTTTCGCGAAGGTTCCACAGTGCGTTTGCCTGCGTCAGGCTCTCCGCTAGCACGCCATCGGCGATCAGACCGGCCTCAAATCCCTCGGCCAGAATTTCTTCGATCAGCGTGCGCGCATCCTCGACCGAGCGGCCGGACGAGACTTCCATCAGCACATACCAGGGATGCGGAGAGGAAAGCGGATGCGTCGCGCCCGGAACGTGCCTCAGCACGAAGTCGAGCGAGGCGTGGATCATCAGCTCAAAACCGGTAAGGCTCTGCCCTGCCCTGTCTGTCGCCATTCCGAACAATTTCAGCGCATCGGCGGGGCTCGCAACGCCGAGCCAGGCGACCTCGCGGCCGCGCGGTTTCGGAAACAGTTTCATCACCGCGGCGGTGATGATGCCGAGCGTTCCTTCCGCGCCGACGAACAGATCCTTGAGGTCGTAACCGGTATTGTCCTTCTTGAGCTTGCGCAGGTCGTCGAACACCTCGCCCGTGGGCAGCACCACCTCCACGCCAAGGCAAAGGTCGCGCGTATTGCCATAGGCGAGCACGCCGGTGCCGCCAGCATTGGAAGAAAGGTTGCCGCCGATCTGCGCGGTGCCCTGCGAGGCAAGCGACAGCGGAAACAGCTTTCCGGCTTCCTCGGCTGCGTCGCGCACGCGCTGCAGCGTCACGCCCGCCTCGACGGTGATGGTGTTCGACTCAAGGTCGATCTCGCGGATCCTGTCGAAGCGGGACATGGAAAGAACCACTTCCGTACCGGTCTGGTCCGGCATCTGTGCACCGACAAGGCCGGTATTGCCACCCTGCGGCACGATCGGGGTTCCGGTTTCGGTTGCCAGCTTCAGGATGGCGCTGACCTCTTCGACCGTTCCAGGCCGCAGCACCAGCGGCGTCTTACCGCCCCAGAGGCCGCGCCGCTCGGTGACGAAAGGCGCGATGTCCGCCTCGTCACGCAGCGCGTATTTCTCGCCGACGATGGCGACGAAACGCTCGATCAGGCTGGCATCCATTACTGCTGACTCCCTGAGTCGGTCTGACTGCCCCTCGGCGCGGCGGCGCGGCGCAGCCGGTCGTTGATCGCCTCGCCAAGCCCGTCCTCGGGCAGCGGCTCGACCGCGATGACGGCCGCGCCCGAACGGTCGAGCGCCTGGAGATGGCTGTAGAGATTGGCCGCTGCCTCGCCCAGCGAGCCCTGTTCGGAAAGGTTGAGCGTCGCGATCGCCTTGTCGGCGCCGTCAATGCGGTCCGGACCGAAGGCAAGCAGCGCCTCGCCCTCGCGCAGCTCGGTCGCGTTGAGGCGCACGCCGGCATCCGGCGCATAGTGTGAAAACATCATGCCCGGCGCCTCAATGCCTTTGGTACCGCCACGCAGCACCAGCAGACCGGTCACGGCTGCCAGCTCATCCGCCGTCACGCCGCCGGGACGCAGGATGCGCACGCCCTCTTCCGTCACCTTGGCGATAGTCGATTCCACGCCGACGTCGGTCGCGCCGCCGTCGATGATGAGCTGGATTTTTCCGCCGAGATCGGCGTTCACCGCCTCGGCGGTCGTGCCGCTGATCTTGCCGGACGAGTTGGCAGAAGGTGCTGCGAGCGGCCGGCCCAGCGCGCGGATGAATTCGGCCGCCACGCCGCGCGGCATGCGCAGCGCCACCGTTTCGAGCCCGGCCGAAACCAGCGGGTGGATGCCGTGGCCATTCTTCAGCGGCAGGACGAGCGTCAGCGGCCCCGGCCAGAATTTTTCGGCGAGCTTCAGCGAGACGTCGTCGAACACGGCGATGCGCTCCGCCATCTCCATGTCGGCGACGTGGACGATCAGCGGGTTGAAGCGCGGGCGGCCCTTCACCTCGAAGATGCGGGCGACGGCCTCGCCGTTGGTCGCATCCGCGGCAAGGCCGTAGACGGTTTCGGTCGGGATCGCGACCGGTTCACCGGCTCGCAGGATTTCCAGCGCGGGCTGCAGTGCCCGTTCAGGCGAAAGGATTTCGGCCAATTCACGCTCCGTGGGGTCGGCATTGCCTATCGCGCGCGCTCCTTTGCTGCAAGTGCCGCGATGTCACCGATTTGTTAATCCGCGCCCTGTACCATTTCCGCGAGGAATTGGGGGGCTTGTCATGTTTCGTGTCGTCAGTGCCATCATGCCTGCGCTCATCCTGAGCGCCGGAACCGCCGCAGCTTCTTCCATCATCAGCCTGCCCGCCGCCGATCAGGCCGCTACGCCATCGATCGTCATGCGCGGCTCGGCCTCGCCTGAGCCGATCGATGCGGCCGTCGCATCGCCGGCCGAGGCTGATACCGAGATCATCCCGATCACGCCATCGGTCGCCGCCGCAGGTGCCGACGCCATTCCGGCAAGCGCAGAGGATGTCAGCACGATCCCTGAAGCCGAGCCGAAAGAGGAAAGCCCGGCGTGGCTGAGCTCCGAGGGTCCGCTCGGCATTCGCGACGGGGAGATCCGGGAGCCGGATGCCGTTGCGCCGGAAACGCCGGCGGGCGAGGAAACGGCTGACCTCAACCTCGCGGCACGTCAGTAGCAATCACATCCGCTGCTTGACGCTCCAGCCTTTCGCCGCCACCATCCTCTGAACGGGCAGGAAAGGCTGCGCCCATGGCGATCGATTTCTTGCTGAAGTTCATCCACATCTTCGGCCTGATGCTCGGGGCTGCCTCCGGCATCGGCCAGATGATCGTCGTCCGGCAGGTCCGCCGCACGCCGACGCCGGAGCTCGCGCGGCTGCGGCCGATGTTCGGCCGGGTGGGCCTCACCGGCATCATCCTTCTGTGGCTGAGCGGCCTTGGCCTGTGGGCCCACCGCTATGACATGAGCCACCTCGGCCCGCTGTTCGACCTGAAGATGCTGGTCGCCCTTGTCCTGCTCATCATCATCCTGGTCGTGACCGTCACCCTGCGCCGCTCGCTCAAGGCCGGCACGCCGCCACCGGCGTGGCTGCCAAAGCTCGGCATGTCGACGCCGGTGCTGACCATATTGGCGGTTGGGTTGGCTGTTTGGATATTTAATTAGCTCAGGCAGCAGACCTCGGCCGCCCCACCTTCGATCGGTGTTCAGGCATGGATCCTCGGCTCAAGGCCGAGGATGACGACCTGGCCGGTGGCGCTGCGGATGCGGGCGAGGAGCGACAAGCACCCCCACCCTTACCCTCCCCACAAGGGGGAGGGAGACATGGGCGTCAGCACTCCACCTGAAACGACGAGCCTGGCAGAAGCATTCGCGGCAGGAGCATCTGTGGCAGGAGCGTTCGCTCCCGCCGTCGCATGCCTCGCGCGGGATGTGTCGGTACGACGGAGCCCTCCGAAAATCGAGTGCCCAAAGCTCCCCTCCCCCTTGTGGGGAGGGGTTAGGGGTGGGGGTACACCGACGCTGCCGCCAGCTCGTTCGCCAGCAGCAGGCCCCCTCTGCCTTATCCGGCGATCTTCGAGAAGTCCGCGACCTGGCCGGTGGCGTTGCGGATGCGGGCGAGAAGCGCCAAGCGGTTGGCGCGGACGACCGGGTTCTCGTCGTTGACCAGCACCGCCTCGAAGAAGGTGTCCACCGGCGCGCGCAGCACCGACAGCGCCTGCATGGCACCGGCGAAATCCTGCAGCGCGACGGCCTTGGCGGCCTCGCTCTCGGCATGGTTGATCGCGGTGAACAGCGCGCGCTCCGCGTCGTTGCGGAACGCCACCGGATCGACGTCCGAGTTGACGACGGTGCCCTTCTTCTCCTCGGCGGCCAGGATGTTCGCGGCGCGCTTGGTGCCGGCGAGCAGATTCTTGCCGTCCTCGGAGTCGAGGAAGATGCCGAGTGCGGCGACGCGGCTGACGATCAGCAGCAGGTCGTCGGCTTCCGGCGAGATCACCGCGTCGATCAGGTCATGCCGCGCGCCCTTGTCGCGCAGATAGACCTTCAGGCGGTCGTGGAAGAACGACAGCAGGTCAGCGTCGCCATTGGTGACGCTGAGCAGCGGCAGCCTCACGCCATTCTCGATGATGATGCGGATGACGCCCAGAGCCGCACGACGAAGCGCGTACGGGTCCTTGGAACCCGTCGGCTTCTCGTCGATCGCCCAGAAGCCCGTCAGCGTGTCGAGCTTGTCGGCGAGCGCAACGGTGATCGAGACCGGATCGGTCGGCACGACGTCGGACGGGCCCTGCGGGCGGTAGTGCTCTTCGAGCGCGGCGGCGACGGACGGATGCTCGCCCTGCAGCAGCGCATATTTGCGGCCCATCGCGCCCTGAAGCTCGGGGAACTCGCCGACGACCTCGGTCTGCAGGTCGGCCTTGGCGAGCACGGCGGCGCGGCGCACCAACGCCTTATCGGCACCGGTAACTTCCGCGAGCTCTTCAGCCAGCTTCGCGATGCGCGCGACGCGCTCGCCCTGCGTGCCGAGCTTGGCGTGGAAGGTCACGTTCAGCTTGTCGAGGCGCGCCATGCGCTGGTCGAGCGGCTTCTTGAGGTCAAGGCCGAACTTCGCGGCTGGCTCGGCCAGCTGGTTGAGGTCCGGCAGGCCGGCCTGATCGGTGTTCCAGAAGTGGACCGCATCGGACAGACGCGCGCGCACCACCTTGCCATTGCCGTAGGCGATTTCCTTGCCGCCGTCCTTGGCCAGAATGTTCGAGATCAGGATGAAACGGTTGGACAGGCCCTCGCTCGCGCCCTGCGGGCGGGTAACAAAGCACTTCTGGTTGGCGCGGATGGTGAGGCGGATGACCTCTGCCGGGATCTCAAGGAAGGCTTCCTCGAACTCGCCCATCAAGACGACCGGCCACTCGACGAGGCCCGAGACTTCCTCGAGCAGGCCCTCGTCCTCGACCAGCTCAAGGCCTGCCGCGAAGGCGAGGTTCTTGGCGTCATCAAGGATGATGCGCTTGCGGCGCTCGGCGTCGAGCACGACCTTGGCGGCTTCCAGTTTGCTGACATAGTCGTCGAAGCGGCGGACCGTGATCGCGTCCGGCGCGTGGAAGCGGTGGCCGTAGGTGACGTTGCCCGAGCGGATGCCATCGACTTCGAAGTCGACCACCACCGGCTCGGAATTTTCCGGGCCGAAGGTGCAGACGATCGACTGCAGCGGACGCACCCAGCGCAGGCTGCCGGGCTTTGCGGACGCTGCGCCCCAGCGCATCGACTTCGGCCACGGGAAGTTGCGGATCACGGTCGGGACCAGCTCGGCGATGATCTCTTGGGCCGCGCGGCCCGGCTTGACGATGTGGGCTACGTAGAAGTCGCCCTTCTTCGGGTCGGAATGGACATGCGCCTCGGACACGGACGCAAGGCCCGCCTTGCGCAGGAAGCCCTGGATGGCCTGTTCCGGCGCGGTGGTCGACGGGCCCTTGATCTCGTCGCGTACGTCCTTGGAACGTGCGGTGAGGCCGCGGATGTCGAGGGCAAGGCGGCGCGGCGTCCAGTACTCGGTCGCGGCCTCGTAGGTGAGGCCGGCGTCAACGAGACCGTCGGTGACCATTTTCTTCAGGTCGGCCGCAGCCTTGCGCTGCATGCGCGCCGGAATTTCCTCAGAGCGAAGTTCAAGCAGAAGATCAGGCATCTTACGCAGCCTCTGTCGTCGGTTCGAAGCCGCCGGCCTCGGTCTCAAGGAATGCTTCGCCACAGGCCTTGGCGAGATTGCGCACGCGCAGGATGTAGCTCTGGCGCTCGGTGACGGAGATCACGCCGCGCGCGTCGAGCAGGTTGAAGGCGTGCGAAGCCTTGATGCACTGGTCGTAGGCGGGAAACACCATCTGGTGCGGCTTGCCACCCGGACGCTCGGCGCCGGCGGCGAGCAGCGCCTTGCACTCGTTCTCGGCATCGATGAAGTGCCGGAACAGCGTCTCGGTGTTGGCGTGCTCGAAATTGTGACGCGAATATTCCTGCTCGGCCTGCAGGAAGACATCGCCGTAGGTGACCTTCTCGGCGCCTTCGCGGCCGTTGAAGTTGAGGTCATAGACGTTGTCGACGCCCTGCACGTACATGGCGAGGCGCTCGAGGCCGTAGGTCAACTCGCCCGCGACCGGCGCGCATTCGATGCCGCAGACCTGCTGGAAGTAGGTGAACTGCGACACTTCCATGCCGTCGCACCAGCATTCCCAGCCGAGGCCCCAGGCGCCCAGCGTCGGGCTTTCCCAGTCGTCCTCGACGAAGCGGATGTCGTGCATCAGCGGGTCGATGCCGATCGCCTTCAGCGAGCCAAGATAGAGCTCCTGCAGGTTCGACGGGTTCGGCTTCAGGATGACCTGGTACTGGTAGTAGTGCTGCAGGCGGTTGGGGTTCTCGCCGTAGCGGCCGTCCTTCGGGCGGCGGGACGGCTGCACATAGGCAGCGTTCCAGGGCTTGGGACCGAGCGCACGCAGGGTCGTCGCCGGGTGGAACGTACCCGCGCCGACCTCCATGTCGTAGGGCTGGAGAACCACGCAGCCGTAGTCGGCCCAGTAGTTGTGCAGCGTCAGGATCAGCCCCTGAAAGGAGCGGCTGGGGTGCATGTGGTCGGGCAATTGGGCGTTCACTGAACTTCCTCGCGGCCGTGAGCGGGACGGTGGCCCGTCCTAGAGCGGCTACAAGGTAGCGTCAAGAAGCGCCCTGCGGTCAGCGTGTCGCGTCCGGCAGCGTCAACCGTTGTCCCGGGAAGATGTGGTTCGGGTTGCCGTTGAGCTGCGGGTTGAGCTCGATGATCTCGCGGAAGCGCTCGCCATTGCCGAGATGCTGCACCGCGATGTCCCACAGGCTCTGCCCAGGCTGCACCGTATGGAACGGCTCAGCAGGTGCTTTTGGCTGCTCTGCAACGGGTGCCGAAGCCTCGGCCAGTTGCTTGACCTCGCCCCCCGGACCTTCGGCAACCATCACGTTCTGGTCAGAAGTCTCGCTCGAAACCTGCAGGCCCTCGCGCAGCTTGCGCTCGGCGTCGGCCTTGACCTTCTCGTCCGGCTCCATCGTCAGCGCATGACGCCACTGGAAGGTCGCCTCGCGCTTGCGGCCCACCTGCCAGTAGGCGTCGCCGAGGTGATCGTTGAGCACCGGGTCGTTGGGCATCAGGCCGACAGCGCGCTCGAGTTCGCGCACGGCATCCTCGTAGCGGCCAAGGCGGTAATAGGCCCAGCCGAGCGAATCGACGATGTAGCCGTCGCTCGGGCGCAGGTCGACCGCGCGCTGGATCAGCTTCAACCCTTCCGCGAGGTTCATGTTCATGTCGACCCAGGAATAGCCGAGGTAGTTCAGCACCTGCGGCTGGTCCGGGTAGAGTTCGAGCGCCTTCTTGAAGTTGGGCTCTGCCTTGTCCCACTCCTTCAGCCGCTCATAGGCGATGCCGCGCTGGTAGAAGATGTTCCAGTCGGCGCGGGTGGGCTTTTCGATCCGCTCGACCGCCTGGTCATAGAGGCCGGCCGCTTCGCGGTACTTTTCCTGCCGCGCATAGACACCGCCGAGTGCGAGATAGGCGCGCAGCTCCTCGGGATTGCGGACGAGCGACTGCTTGAGGTGCTTCTCGGCTTCCTCGAAGCGCTCGAGATCGGCAAGGTTGAGGCCGAGCTGCAGCTCGGCGATCGCCTTCATCGGCGACCTGGCCGGGATCTTCTTATAATGCGCGATCGCGGTTTCCGCGTCGCTCTGCTGCTCGGCGATGCCGGCAAGCTGGATCTGGATCGCGTCGCTGTCGGGGCGCAGCGCCGCCGCATACTGCAGGTAGAGCCGCACAAAGGATTCGCCGCCGCTGCGGTTAAGCGCGGTGGCAAGGTTCAGCAGCACCTCGGCGGCACCCGAACGAACGTCCGGCACCATCATCTCGGGCTTCTCGCCCGCCTCGATCTTGGCGCGCAACGCATCGATGGTGACCCGGCCAGGGGCAAAACCGTCGGCAACGGCAAGTGCGGCCAACGCAGCTTCCTTGTCGCCTTGGCGGGCCAGGAACCCTGCCTGCGCCTCGATGGCACGTAGATACGCTTCAGGTGCGGCGCTGCCGGCTTCGGCATCCGCTACAACCTGCTGGAAGGTGTTGCGGGCAGTTTCGACATCACCCGCCTGCTCGGCGATGAGCGCGCGGTGATAACCGACGAAGAGGTCGTACCAGTCGGGACCGGCCATGCCCTTGACGTGGGCAAGCGCCTCCTGGCCATTGCCGGCGCCAAGCTTTGCCCAGCCGGTGATGAGCCCGGTGATCAGGCGGTCGAGGTCAGAGGCGAGCGAAAGCTTCAGCCAGTTCTCGACCTCACCGAACTTGTTCTTGCGGATGGCGTCGATGGCCAGCGCAAGGCGCGAGAATCGCTCGACCTCGGGCGTTTCTTTCAGCATCTGCGCAAAGCGCAGCGCCTCGTTGAAATTGCCCTGCGAGATGTAGCCGAGCAGCAGGCTCTGCTGGATCGTCTGGTCGTCGGGATCGAAGGCGTGCGCGCGCTTGTAGTAGGCGATCGCCGCGTCGAGGTCGTTGTCGCTCTCGGCAATGCGGGCGGCGAGATACGCGCCGGTGAGCGTGTTGACCTTGACCGTCTCGTCCTGGGCCGCCCACGCAGGCAGCGCGCCCAGCGTGAGGCTCACGGCCATGCCAGCCGCTGCGATCAGGCTTCCAGTCTTGAGCCGCATTGCATTCCTTCCCGATAGCTTGTGCGATCAGAGCGCCGCCGAAGCACCCACTGACAGGCAAGCATGTCCTTTTTGCGGACGAGGTTCAATCCGCGTCCGTTCACGATCAGGCTAGGAGCTGCGGCTGTCAATTGACGCGGCTGATGCAAAAGTCGATGACGTCGAGCAGCGCCTTCTTCTGCGGCGTGTCCTTCAACGGGGCGAGCGCGTCGCGGGCGATACCGCCGAAGTGGCGGGCCCGGCCGATCGTGTCGGCGATGGAGTTGTGCTTCTTCATCAGCTTGAGCGCCTTCTCAAGCTGCTCGTCGTCGGTCTGCGCGTTCTCGATCGCGCTCTTCCAGAACTCGCGCTCCTCAGCCGAGCCGCGGCGGAACGACAGGATCACCGGCAGCGTCACCTTGCCTTCGCGGAAGTCGTCGCCGACATTCTTGCCGAGGCTGGAGCTGTCGCCCGCATAGTCGAGTGCGTCATCGATGAGCTGGAAGGCAAGGCCGAGATTGGTGCCATAGGAGCGCAGCGCCGCGCGGTCGGACTTGGTGGCGTTGGCCACGACCGGGCCGACCTCAGCCGCAGCCGAGAACAGCGCGGCGGTCTTGGCCTTGATAACGGCGAGATATTCGTCCTCGGTGGTCTCGAGGTTCTTGGCGACGCTCAGCTGCAGCACCTCGCCCTCGGCGATGACCGAGGCAGCGGTCGAGAGGATGTCGAGGGCATCGAGCGAGCCGACGTCGACCATCATGCGGAAGGCCTGCCCGAGCAAGAAGTCGCCGACGAGCACGCTCGCCTGGTTGCCCCAGATCATGCGGGCGGTGCGCTTGCCGCGGCGCATGTCGCTTTCGTCGACTACGTCGTCGTGCAGCAGGGTCGCCGTGTGCATGAACTCGACGCTGGTCGCGAGCTTGACGTGGCCGTCGCCTTCGTAGCCGAACATCTGCGCGGCAGCGAGCGTCAGCATCGGCCGCAGGCGCTTGCCGCCCGACGAGATCAGGTGGTTGGCCACCTCGGGGATCATGGTGACGTCCGAGCCGGCCTTGGACAAGATCAACTCATTGACGCGGCCCATGTCTTCTTTGGTCAGCGCAATCAGCCCCTCGATCGAGGCTCTCGCGCGCTTGCCGTCATCAATGTTCACTACTACGCCCACCACTCGGGTCTCCCGTACAAACGGCCGTCGCTGCCGCCATTTAGTCGCGGGACTCTAGGGAGGCAAGCATTTTGCGGCAAGGGGCGAATTGGCGCGGGGTAAGCGGCGGCCAATTTCCGTTTACATTGACTGCGCCACCTGAGAGGGTCATCGTCATGATCGAGCTGATGCGAACCAACGACCCGGTGATGCTCTCCTTCGTCGAGGCATTGCTGCGTGATTCTGGCCTCTCCTATTTCGTCGCCGACCAGAATATGAGCGTGATCGAAGGCTCGCTTGGCATCCTGCCGCGTCGCGTGATGGTCAGCGAGGATGATCTCGAAGAGGCACGCCTTCTGCTGAAGGACGCCGGAATTGAAGAAGAGCTGAAAGGCGAATGAGCGGACTGCCTGCCACGCAAGATGCGCCGGACGTGCGCAGCGAACGGACCATCGACGCGTTCCATCGCGGCGACTTCTACCTGATCCAGCCGCGGCGCGGCCATCGGGCAGGCACGGATGCGATGATGCTGGCTGCGGCGGTTCCCTCCGGCTTTTCCGGCCGGCTGGTCGACCTTGGCGCAGGTGCGGGTGCGGCCGGCCTCGCCGTTGTCTCGCGTTGTCCGAATGCCAGGGTCGTGCTGGTCGAGCGCGAGGAAGAGCTGGCCGGTTGCGCCCGCGAAACTATCGCCCATCCCGACAATGACCACATCGCCGGCCGCGCTGAAGTCGTCGTCACCGACGTCACCCTCACCGGCAAAGCGCGGATCGCGGCCGGACTCGACGATTCCAGTTTTGACTTCGCGATCATGAACCCGCCCTTCAACGAGCGGGCGGACCGGCCCTCCCCCGACGAGCTGCGCCGCGGCGCGCATGTCATGGTCGATGGCCTGTTCGAAAGCTGGCTGCGCACCGCCGCCGCTATCGTCAAGCCGCGCGGCGGGCTCGCGCTGATTGCGCGCCCGCGCTCGCTCACCGAAATTCTCGACGCGATGGACGGCCGCTTCGGCGCGGCGCAGATCGTGCCGATCCTGCCGCGGGCAACGGAGCCTGCGATCCGCATCGTGATTCGTGCCGTGCGCGCCTCGCGTGCGCCCCTGTCGCTGATGCCGCCGTTGGTGATTCACGACGCAACCGGCGACCACTTCAGCACCCGCGCCGACGACGTCAACAACGGCCGGGCATCGTTGTTCGGCGACTGAACCGTCCTTCCCCCACATCTCGGTATTCTACTTCAGCCTGAATCGCGCGCGGGATATTGCGCGGCGACGTGAACAACCTACATGCGAAGCGACATACTGGAGACCCGCCACTTGAAACGACTGTTCAGCCGCTTCCTCCCCGCCTCCATGCGTAAGGGCGAAACCACGATCCCGGTGATCCGCCTGCAGGGCCCCATCATGCCGGGCGGCAACCAGTTCCGGCCCACTCTCTCACTGGCAACGACTGCGGGGCTGATCGAGAAGGCGTTTGCCATCAAGGAAGCCCCTGCGGTGGCGATCTCGCTCAACTCGCCCGGCGGCTCGCCGGTGCAGTCGCGGCTGATCTTCAAGCGCATCCGCGACCTCGCCGAGGAGAAGAACAAGCGCGTGCTGGTGTTCGTCGAAGACGTCGCTGCGTCGGGCGGCTACATGATCGCGCTCGCGGGCGACGAGATCATCGCCGATCCGTCCTCCATCGTCGGCTCGATTGGCGTCGTATCCGCGGGCTTCGGCTTCCAGGAACTCTTGAAGAAGATCGGCGTCGAGCGCCGCGTCCACACGGCTGGTCAGAACAAGGCGATCCTCGACCCGTTCCAGCCGGAAAAGCCCGAGGACATCGAGCGGCTGAAGCAGCTGCAGCTCGAAATCCACGAGACCTTCATCGACATGGTGAAGGAACGGCGGGGCGCGAAGCTCGCCGACCACCCGGATCTTTTCACCGGCATGTTCTGGACGGCGAAGAAGGGGCTCGAGCTCGGCCTGATCGACGGGCTCGGCGACATGCGCTCCTTCATCAAGCAGCGCTACGGCGACAAGGCCAAGCTGCAACTGATTTCTCCGGCGCGCAGCCTGTTTGGCCGCAAGCTTGGCGTATTTGGCAGCGAGGCTCCCGAAATCGCCGCCGCAGCGGCACATGGACTGGCTGACGCAGCCGAGGAACGTGCGATGTGGTCCCGCTACGGCCTTTGATGACCAGCGGGAAACACGCTACACTTCCGGTCGCAGACAACGGCAACGACAACCGATCGCAGGAAGGACACGGACAATGCCCCAGCTCGTATTCTTTGCCGTCGTCGGCATCGTGGCTTATGTCGGCTACCGCGCATTCGTGCGCGAGGCCGAGCGTGTCACTGCCCGCGCCCGCCGCGCCGAGGCCGAAATGCGCACCGGCTCGCACGGAACGCTGGTGAAGGACCCGGTGACCGGCGACTATCATCTGAGCAAGGACTGACGCATTCCCATCATGGCCGACGCGATTGCCGAACACGCCCCGGCCAAGGTCAACCTTGCGCTGCACATCACCGGCCAGCGCGCCGACGGGTACCACCTTCTCGACTCGCTCGTCGTGTTCACCGAGGCGGGTGACCGCATCACGGTGGAACCAGCTGATACCGACACCTTCACCATCAGTGCGCCATTCGGCGCAGGGCTGGACACCGGCCCAGACAACCTCGTCATCCGGGCGCGCGACCGCATGCGAGAGCTGACGGCCATCGCCGTCCCCCCTACCCCCGTCGCGATCCATCTCGAAAAGAACCTGCCGGTCGCCTCCGGCATCGGCGGCGGATCGAGCGATGCCGCAGCGACACTGCGGGCGCTGTGCCGCTTGTGGGGGATTTTGCCCGATTCGGAAGATCTCGACGCGATTGGGCTGAAGCTCGGCGCCGACGTGCCGATGTGCGTCAGAGCGCATACGCTGGTGGCTCGCGGCATCGGCGAGGAGATCGAGCCGGCACGCCTCCCCTCGCTGGCCATGGTGCTGGTCAACCCCGGCGTAGCGATTTCCACCCCCGCTGCTTTTCGCGCGCTTCAGCGCAAGGACAACCCGCCACTTCCGCCCGTGCCCGATGACGCCAGTTTTGAGGAAATCGTAGAATGGCTGGCGGGCTGGACCCGCAACGATCTCGAACCACCAGCCCGCAGCCTTGCTCCGGAAGTCGGCGAAACGCTTGATGCGCTGCGCGATGCAGGCGCGGCGCTCGCCCGCATGTCGGGCTCCGGCGCGACTTGCTTCGGCCTGTTCCCGAGCCAGGCGGAGGCGGAAGCAGCAGCCGCAAGGCTCGCGGCCGCTCATCCTGCATGGTACGTCAGGGCAACGCGCACGATCTAGGAGGCCAGGCCGTGGCACGCATCGACGAGAGCCGTCCGTTCATCCCCGTCGGCATTGCCGTCCTCACCGTCTCCGATACCCGCTCACTGGAGGAAGACAAGTCGGGTGCCACGCTTGCCGCCCGGATCGAGGAAGCCGGTCACAAGCTAGTTGCGCGCGACATCGTCACCGACGACATCGAGGCGATCCGCGAAAAGGTCGTCGCCTGGTCTAAGGACTCCGCCATCGACGTCGTCATCACCACCGGCGGCACTGGCTTCACCGGCCGCGACGTAACGCCGGAAGCGCTGGAGCCGATCTTCGAGAAGACAATGGATGGCTTTTCCGCCATCTTCCACCGCGTCTCCTACGAGAAGATCGGCACCTCGACGATTCAGTCGCGCGCGACCGGCGGCGTGCTCAACGCCACCTTCGTCTTCGTGCTGCCGGGGTCGCCCGGCGCCTGCCGCGATGCCTGGGACCACATCCTTTCGGCCCAGCTCGACTACCGGCACATGCCCTGCAATTTCGTGGAGATCATGCCGCGGCTCGATGAGCACCTGAAGCGCGGCGGCGGCAAGAGCGCCTAGACCACGGCCGGAACGATTTCGGCCGCGAGGATCCTCGAACGCGCCGCGCGCGCAATTGCCTGCGCCGATACATCGTCCGCCATTGCCAGCACGTCGCGGCGGGCAATTACCAGCCCTTCTTCCAGAGGCCGCCGGCGCTTGAGCAGCCGATCCAGCAATCCGCGTCGCGCATGACGCGAGCGGGTGAAACGCCCGGCGCCGCGCCCCGCCTCGACATGGGCTATCGCTGCCTCGATCCAGCCGTCCACCAACTTGGCGCCCGGCTCGACCAGAAGCAGCCATTCGCTCTTGGCGCGGCGGGCACCCGCCGCCACATCCGCACCTTCCAGGAAGCTGCAGCCGACATGCTCGGCAACCAGCTTCGTCTGGTCCGTCGATCCCCGATCGCAGACGATCACCTCGCGCACGACTCCCTCAACCGCAGCCGGCACCAGTGAGGTGAGCGTGCGCGCCAGAGCTTCCTCGTCGTTGTGCGTTTCGATCAACACGGACAGCATAGCTGCCCCAATACGCCAAACGCAGCGTCCGCACCAGACGGCGCGAACAAAGTTCTTGATTTGTTCTCCTCCGGAACATACGTTCGAACCATAGGAATGAATTCAGCGACGACGAGTCGTTTGCACGACACCGGGAGCGACGCATGGAACCGATCCGTCAGGCAGATGCAGCAGCCTTCGCACAGGGCGGCGCCGCGGCAGCCAACGCCGTGATTGACGAAAGCGGCCTGCGCATCGGCTTCGACCGCAGGCGCGGCCGCGCCGCCGGCGTCAATCCGACCGGCCGCTACGAGGCGCTGACCCGCCACGTCTTCGACGACGGCTGGAACACGCTCGAAGAGCTGCCGCCGTTCAAGACGACGGTGCAGGTGGAGCGTCCGCGCACCATCATCACCCGCAACGACTCGCCGGACATCTCCTTCGACCGCTCGATCAACCCCTATCGTGGCTGCGAGCATGGCTGCGTCTACTGCTTCGCGCGGCCGACCCATGCCTATATGGGCCTGTCGGCGGGTCTCCATTTCGAATCCAAGCTGTTCGCCAAGCCGGACGCGGCACGGCTGCTGGAGCGCGAGTTGTCGAAGCCGGGCTATGAGCCGAAGACCATCGCCATCGGCACCAACACTGACCCCTACCAGCCGATCGAGCGGCAGTGGCGCATCATGCGCGAGGTGCTGGAGGTGCTCGAGGCGCACAACCACCCGGTCGGCATCGTCACCAAGTCGGCGCTGGTCACGCGCGACATCGACATCCTCTCGCGCATGGCCGAGAAGGGTCTCGCCAAGGTCGCGCTGTCCATCACCTCGCTCGACCGCAAGCTCGCCCGGGTGATGGAGCCGCGCGCCTCGACGCCTCCGAAACGGCTGGAAGCGGTTCGCGCCCTGCGCGAGGCAGGCATCCCTACCTCGGTGATGATCGGCCCCGTGATCCCGGCCCTCAACGACCAGGAGATCGAGCGCATTCTCGAATCCGCGCATCAGGCTGGCGCGCGCGAGGCGGGCTACATCATCCTGCGCCTGCCGCTGGAGGTCGCGCCGGTCTTCAAGGACTGGCTGCTGCGCAACTATCCGGACCGCTACCGGCACGTGATGTCGCTGGTGCGCTCCATGCGCGACGGCAAGGATTACGACGCTGAGTGGGGCAAGCGCATGAAAGGCTCCGGCCCCTATGCGTGGCAGATCGGCCGCCGCTTCGAGATCGCCGCCAAGCGCCTCGGGCTCAACGCGGAGCGCCTAAGGCTTCGCACTGACCTCTTCAAGGCTCCGGGCGGCCCCGGCGAGCAGCTGACGCTGTTCTGATCCGCGGCCAGCCGCCTTTTCCAGTTCCGCTGGGGACCGCCGCACTGTCCTCGCACCAGCGGAAATCCTTCCGACCCTGCCCCTGGGCCACGGAAGGGCTTGCGGAGAATCGGAGCGGATGCCAGACATTCCCGCACAATGTCTCGTCTCGCTTCCGATTCTCCGACACTTTTCGACCTGCCCGTCAGGCCGGATTTTTCGTTGGAGATTTCTGCCCTCCGCGAAGGTTTTTGGCCGGTCGCCGGCACGGATGAAGCCGGACGCGGGCCGCTTGCCGGCCCGGTCGTCGCCGCGGCGGTCATTCTCGACCCCGACAACATCCCCGACGGTCTCGACGATTCGAAGCGTATGGATTCGGCCGAACGTGAAGCGGTCTTCGCCGAAATTCTGGCGCGCGCCGTGTCGGTCTCCTTCACGTCGATCTGCGCCCATTCGATCGACTGCGGCGACATCCGCAAGGCGAGCCTTGAGGCGATGCGCCGCTCGGTGGCAACGCTCTGCACGCAGCCGAAGATGGTTCTCGCCGACGGCCGCGACGTGCCGCCCGGCCTACCCTGCATGGGCCGCGCGGTCGTAAAGGGCGACCAGCGCTCGCAGTCGATTGCAGCCGCTTCGATTGTCGCCAAAGTCATGCGCGACCGCATCATGTGTCGCGTCGGCCAGCACGACCCGCGCTACGGCTTCGAGATCCACATGGGCTATGCGACCGCCCGCCACCGTACGGCGATCACCACCGCCGGACCGCTGCCGCGCTTGCACCGCCTTTCCTTTGCGCCATTCCGGCTGCAGCAGGAACTCGAGCTCACCGGCAGCTGACGCCGCGCTTTTTTCGCCTGTTCAATCGAGGATTTTCCTGGGGGCTTTCGCGTGCCCGGCGTTGCGTGCCTGAATTTACGGCGCAGCTTCGTCCCCGTTGCCTCCCCCTAATCAGCTCCAACCGCACAAAAGAAAAAGGCCGCCCGAAGGCGGCCTCGTTCATGTTCGGTTTGAAACCCGTCAGTTCAGCCGTGCCTTGACGTCTGCCAGGGCAGCCTGGAAGAGCGCAGCGTCCGTCTTGGTGTCGACGGATTCAGCGAGAAGCTTACCAGCCGCAGCAACCGCAATCTCAACTGCGCTGGTGCGAACTTCGGCAACCGCGTCGCGCTCGGCCTGAGCGATCTTCTGCTCGGCAAGTGCGGTACGGCGCGTGACGTACTCCTCGGTGCGGGCCTTGGCCTCGGCGACGAGGGTCTCGGCCTCATGCTTCGCAGCAGCGACAATGTCGGCCGCTTCCTGCTCGGCTTCCTTGCGCTTCTGCTGGTATTCGGCCAGCAGCTTCTTGGCTTCCTCGCGGAGCTTGCGCGCCTCCTCCAGCTCGTTGCGGATGCGATCCGCACGGGCGTCGAGGGACTTGGTGATCATGGCCGGCAGGCCAGCGAAGATCACCAGTGCGAGGAACAGGACGAGACCTACTGTTGCCCAGAATGTAGCGTCCATGATCCTAGCTCCTTACAGCCTTGACCGCGGCGGCGACGGCGGACTTGTCCGCAGCCGAGCCAACGAGCTGCTGCACGATGGCGGAAGCCGCATCCTCGGCAATCTGGCCGACGTCGCGCATGGCCTCGTCCTTGATCAGGGCGATGCGGGCCTCTGCGCCGGCGAGCTTGGACTCAAGCTCGGCCTCGACCTTCTTGCGCTCTGCCTCGGCGTCGGCCTTGGCAGCGTCGCGTGCCTGCTGGCCGATGGCGTTTGCCTTGGCCTTGGCATCGGCAAGTTCCTGCTCGTAGGCAGCAACCGCGGCGTCCGCTTCGGCCTTCATGCGCGCAGCTTCTTCAAGATCCTGCGCGATCTGGCCATTACGGGTTTCGATGATCCCGCCGATGCGCGGAACCAGCACCTTCTTCAGGAAGAGGTAGAACAGACCAAACGTGATCGCCAGCCACACGATCTGTGAGGCGAAGTATGTGGAATCGAACGGAGGAAACACACCGGTTCCCTCGTGCGTCTCGACCTCCAGCTCGGTCTGCAGCTGGTGATCGCTAGTCGATTCCTGCGCGAATGCAGGCGCCACAAACATGGGCTTCCCCTGTCAGAATTAAGTCGGCCGCGCGATGACGCAGCCGACCGTTTCAGCTTCTTGTCTTAGACGGCGAAGAGCAGGAGCAGAGCGATCAGCAGCGAGAAGATGCCGAGAGCTTCCGTCACCGCGAAGCCGAAGATCAGGCGGCCGAACTGGCCGTCAGCAGCTGCCGGGTTGCGCAGGGCGCCCGAGAGGTAGTTGCCGAAGATGTTGCCGAGGCCGAGAGCCGTGCCAGCCATGCCAAAGCAAGCCAG
The DNA here is from genome assembly GCF_007829415.1 of Aminobacter sp. J44. Classification (NCBI taxonomy): domain Bacteria; kingdom Pseudomonadati; phylum Pseudomonadota; class Alphaproteobacteria; order Hyphomicrobiales; family Phyllobacteriaceae; genus Aminobacter; species Aminobacter sp. J44. Next base: position 80,485 of record NZ_VLJG01000012.1, read on the forward strand.
ACCTGCGCCGATGTAACGTGCTGCTTCCGCTTCCATGTCAAACTCCTGTTGATTTCCAGATTGCGGTTTTCTGCGGGCGGCGGCGCCGCCGGTGAAAGGTATTAGTGGTTCGGGTGAACCGCGTCGTTCAGGTACATGCAGGTCAGAATTGCGAACACATATGCCTGAATGAACGAGATGAGGAACTCCAGGCCCGTCAGCGCGACCGTCATCAGAAGCGGAAGCACGGCGGTAGCAATACCCAGAGGACCAAGAGCGGCCAGCGACACGATGAAGCCCGCGAAGACCTTCAGCGTGATGTGACCGGCGAGCATGCTGGCGAACAGACGAACCGAGAGGCTGACCGGACGCGAGAAGAACGAGATGACTTCGATCGCCACAACCAGCGGCACAAGCAAACCGGGAACGCCGCTCGGCACGAAGAGGCCGAGGAACTTGAGGCCGTGCTTGTAGAAGCCATAGAGAATGACGGTACCGATCACGACAACCGCGAGCGAGAAGGTCACGATGATCTGGCTGGTGACGGTGAAGAAGTACGGGAACATGCCCAGCATGTTCGCGAACAGCACGAACATGAACAGCGAGAACACCAGCGGGAAGAACTTCATTCCGTGGGTGCCCGCCGAGTCGCGCAGCATATTGGCGACGAACTCGTAGGAGAGCTCCGCCATCGACTGGCCGCGGCTCGGAACCATGCTGCGAGCGCCGGTCGTGAAGTAGAGGAACGCGCTGGCGGCCGCGACGGTCGCGACCATGAACAGCGACGAATTGGTGAAGGAGAGATCGATCCCGCCGACCTCAATCGGAATCAATTTCGAGATATGAAACTGGTGGATCGGATCGTTGGCCAATGTCGAGCCCCTCGATTACGTCACGCGCCAACGGCGCTATTCATTTTCCTTGCGGCCTATCACACCCGGCTTCGGCTCGGCAATCTTGCCAGCCGCCCGCAGCACGTTCAGCACACCTGCACAGAAACCGAGAAGCAGGAAGATGATCAGCCCCCAGGGCGACGTGCCCGCGAGCCGATCGATCAGCCAACCCATCCCGGCTCCGACCGCCACCCCCGCGATAAACTCGCTGGACAGCTTCATCGCCTGGCCGAAGCCCGCCATGTCGCGGGACCCTGCCGATGGTTTCACCTTCGCATCGTCTGCCGCGCGGCGTGCCGCTATAGCAGCTTCCAGATCACGACCACGACGCTCAAGTTCTTCGTCGCGAACAGCCGGTTTTCCCGCTCCGCCAGGCTGGGCTTTGCCCTCGTCTTCTGGCCTGTCGAAACCGGCCATTACAACCTCCTGCCCGGACAGAACGTCTACCGTCTCTCCGCTTTTAAAGTCGCGCGCAACATAGTTAGGGCCCTCCCCCCAGTCAAGCCGGTGGATTCGCCATGCACGCCTGATATTCACCCAATAAAATCAGGAAATTAGGTATGTGCGACAATGCGCCTTGGCTGGCGCGGGGGCGGAATCAGAAGAATCCGCCCTCAATCGTCAGCTCCAGCCGCCCCCATAGGTGCGGTAGAAGATGTGGAGGCCGATCTTCTTCACCTTCTCCATCGTGCGCGCCCAGCCCGGCTTCACATACGTCGCGTGGTAGTGCGTGGCCGAGCCAACTTCAGGCAGGAAGACCTTGCCGGCGGTAACGGCCATGCCGACTTCCTGCGCCATCTTGTAATGACGGCGGTCGGTAATCTTCAGCTTGCGGCCCTCGCAGGCGAAGGAGAACTGGCAGCGGTTGCGCCAGTCCTTGTTCTGATAGACGACGCCGCAGATCGTGTTCGGGTAGGCCGGATTGCGGACGCGGTTGAGAATCACCTGCGCCACGGCGGCCTGGCCCTTCACGTCTTCGCCGCGCGATTCGAAGTAGATTCCTTCGGCGAGGCACTTCTGCTCCTTCTCGGAGAAGACCTCCGGCGGCAGCGGATTCTTCATCCACTCGTGGTCGCCCTCCCCTACCGGCGGAATATACCGCCCGGCATAGGGGTCCTGTTCTTCCTTCAGGATGCTCGCGAAGGGCGAGGCCTTGGCATAGTCCGGCTTCGGCGGCGCATAGGCGGTGGCCAGAATATCCGGCTTGTCGTTGTTGACGAGGTTGGCAAGGAACGCCGGAACGCCAGGATCGACCTTTTCGTCCTCGCGGACATGGAAGGCGCTGGCGATCTGGACTTCCTTGCCCGCGATCTCGGGTACAACGAAGGTCATCTTGATCTCCGGCTCCTGAGTTGGCGTCAGGAGCAGGCTGGTGCGTTCGAAGATCGACCCGGCGTTGAAGAATTTTGGTGGCGCGACCGGCGCGACATGAACGACACGCGAGCGCTTTTCCTCACGGTTGATCCGGTCCTCGTCGGGCGTGTCGGCAACTTCCGTCTTGCCGCGAAAGGCGACCTTGCCGACGCCGGGGGCATTGAGGCCGGCGCCTGAGATCGAGCCGGTAGCGGTATCGTCGGTGAAGCGCATCTCGGCCGCATGGACCGATCCGGCTGCGGCCGCTTCGACATAGCCGTTCCACCGGGCACCCGACGTTTCGAGGCCGGCGATGTAGCTCGCCATGTCCTGATAGGAAAGATGGGTCGGCGACGCGATCCAGATGCCGAGGCCGACCAACAGGGGGGCAGCAAGGGAACGCGATCCGGCGCGGGGTCGCCCGCGCTTAGCCTCATAACGCAACACCGGTACTCTCCACTCACGCGACTGAGTGGAAAATTTGCGGCATTAACCTTGATGGTTGGTTAATTCAGCCGGACACGGGCGATCACATCGGCCATTACACAGCGTCATCTTGCAGTCGCCGAAGTGCCGTAACGAAAACGGGGACGCCTGAGCGACCCCGTCTTCTTCAAAAGCTTGCAGTAATGAACCGCTATCGCTTCTTCGCCTTACTGGCGAATGGATTGTCCGGCGCGCGCAGAACCATGCGGATCGGCACACCCGGCATGTCGAACGTGTCGCGCAGCCCGTTCGTCAGGTAGCGGATGTAGGACTGCGGCATCGCGTCCGGCCGCGAGCACGACAGGACGAAGCCCGGCGGGCGCGTCTTCACCTGGGTGATATACTTCACCTTGAGGCGGCGGCCAGCGACCGCCGGAGGCGGATGATGCGCCAGCACGCCTTCGAGCCAGCGGTTGAGCTTGCCGGTGGAGACGCGGCGGTTCCAGACGCGGTGCGTCTTCTCGATCGCCTCCATCAGCTTGTCGAGGCCCTTGCCAGTCTCGGCAGAAACAGTCACGGCCTGAATGCCGCGCACCTGCGGCAAGAGCCGCTCGGTCTTCTCGCGCAGCTCGGCCAGCAGCTCCTGGCGATTCTCGATCAGGTCCCACTTGTTGAAGGCGATGACCGGCGCCCTGCCCTCGCGGATGATGAGGTCGGCGATCTGCAGGTCCTGTTTCTCGAACGGGATCGTCGCGTCGAGGACGATGACGACCACCTCGGCGAAGCGAATCGCGCGCAGACCATTCGCGACAGACAGCTTTTCCAGCTTTTCCTGCACGCGCGACTTGCGGCGCATGCCGGCGGTGTCGAACAGCTTGATCCGGCGGCCGCGCCAGTCCCAGTCGACCGAAATCGAGTCACGCGTGATGCCGGCCTCGGGGCCGGTCAGCAGGCGCTCCTCGCCGAGGAAGGCGTTGATGAGCGTCGACTTGCCGGCGTTCGGGCGGCCAACCATCGCAATGCGCAACGGCTTGGTCGCGTCATATTCGGGAACCGACTCGTCATCCGGATCGGCAATGTCTTCGCCGACCAGCGGTTCGCCGGCAGCCCTTGCGACTTCCTCGTCTTCTTCCTCATCGGCAAACACGCGCTCGGCACCCAGCGCGTCGACGATTGCCTCGCGCAGGTCCGGCATGCCTTCGCCGTGTTCGGCCGAAATCGGGATCGGCTCGCCAAGGCCAAGCTCCCAAGCCTCCAGCATGCCGCCCTGGGCACTGCGCGCCTCGGCCTTGTTGGCTACGAGCACGATCGGCTTGGATGTTCGACGGGCGATGTCGGCAAAGGTGCGGTCGTCGGGGACGATGCCGCTGCGCGCGTCGACGACGAAGAGGATCAGGTCCGCCTCGTCCATCGCCAGCTCAGTCTGCGCACGCATGCGGCCGGCAAGCGAAGCCGCATCCGCGTCCTCGAATCCGGCGGTGTCGATGACGTCGAAGTTGAGATCATACAGCTTGGCCGGATGGACGCGGCGGTCGCGCGTGACACCCGGGGTGTCGTCGACAAGCGCGAGCTTGCGGCCGACCAGCCGGTTGAACAAGGTGGACTTGCCGACGTTAGGCCGGCCAATGATCGCTACGGTGAAGCTCATTCGAGGCCCCTCCGGGGCGGTCAGGATGCAGATCCCGAACCGCGGATCAGCTCGGACATCATTTCTGCGCGACGGCGAAGGTTCATCGGCGTCGCTTCATCTTCGGTAATCTGGTCGAACAGGGTCGCCGCATCCGCAGCGCGGCCCTCTTTCCATGCAGACAGCGCCAGCGCTTCGCGTGCCGAATGGCGCAGAGCGTTGGTGTCGGCCGTGAGCGGCTCGACGCGCTGGGCAACCTCGGCATAGGTGCCGTGGTCGACGAGGACGAATGCCGCTCGCAGGCGCGCCATGTCACGGATCGACGTCGGAACCGACGTATCGGCTGCAACCGCATCGAAGCCGGCAACGGCGCCCTTGAAGTCGCCGGACTGGGAAAGCAGCGTTGCCGTGCGCAGGCGGGCCAGCACCGGGTAGGCGCCATAGCCCTCGGCCTCGAGCTTCTCGAGCGAAGCCTTGGCCTCGTCGGTCTTGCCCTCGCGGGCCTGCGCCAGCGCCTGCAGGTAGATGTCGCCCGAGGCATTCGCCTTGTTGGTCGTCCAGTGATCCCATGCCACGAAGGCTGCAGTGCCAACAACGATCGCGATCGCCCCGCCGATAATGTACGAGCCAAAGCGATCCCACAGAGCCTTCGCCTGGTCCTGGCGAAGCTCGCTGTCTACTTCACGAAAGAAACTGTCGTCGGACATTGTTCACCGGCGGCGTTGGAGATGCTCGTGTCGGGAATGACGATCCCGACAGCTTTGGCATGCGTTTTAGCTGAAAATTGGTCGCATGGAAGGCCTGATCGGAAAAAGGCGGCAGTCAGCCGCGCCTTCCCACGACCAAAGCGGCTGCAACAAGGGTCGCGGCGGCAATCAGCGACGCGAATGTAAACGTTCCCGTCCGGTCGGTGATGAATCCCGCGACGACCGGTCCGATGATCTGGCCGAGGCCGAAGGCAGCGGTCATCAGCGCGACCGCCCGGCGGGGTGCGGCGACGGCAATCTCACGCGCCACCTGCAAACCAAGCGCGGTGATCGCCACGAAGGTACTGCCAAGCAGAACGCCGCCGATCAACGGGCCTGCATGCCCGCCGATAGCGACGCTCGCAATGACACCCAGCGCCTCGACGAGACAGGCAAGCGAATATGCGGCGACGCGACCAGTCCGTTTGGCGATCAGGTTCCACACCAGAACCGAGGGGATGATCGCCAGCCCGGTGGCACACCACACCAGAGCCTCGAACAGCGAGCCCATCTGGCCCTGGCGGACGATGGCAACGAGGAAGGTTGCGGTGACGATGTAGCCGAAGCCGAACAGGCCGTAGCCGACGATGATGCGTACCATCGCGGGCGTGCGAGGCAATGGTGGCTCTGCCTGCACACGGGTTGCCGAAGCGGGTTCGCGATCGATCAGAAGCGCGACGGCAACGAAGCCCACCGCGGCGAGGATAGCAGCCCAGATCCAGCTCGCCTGCCACCCCGCCTGAGCAACGCCGAGTGCCGCGATCATCAGCGAGGAGGTGGCGATGCCAACGCCGACGCCGCTGAAATGGACAGCCTGGAGATCGGGGCGGCCGGCCTTTGCCAAACGCCCGAAGACGATCGTCGACAGGAAAACAAATGCGAACGCGCTCGCAAGCCCCGCCAGGAAGCGGATGACGAGGAAGGCGGGAACGTTGCTCGTATATGCCATCGCGCCGGTGAGTATCGTGGTCGCCAGCAGGCTGAGCAGCGCCACGGGATATTCGCGCCCCTGTCCCCAATTGCCGGCCGCGAGAAACGCGCCGAGCAGATAGCCCGCATAATTAGAAGACGCGATCCATCCCGCGGCGGATGCCGAAAGCCCCAGCTCGTCCATCATGCCTGGCAGGATCGGAGTGTATACGAAGCGGCCGATGCCCATGGCCACGGCCATGGTCACCATTCCGCCAAGGGCATAGATCAATGGGCTGCGGCCTGCCTTCGCCATGATGCGGCAGCCGGACTCAGGCTGCCGTTCCGAACAGCGCCGCGTACTGCTCCGGCTTGAAGCCTATCTTGATCGCGCCGTCCTTTTCGAGAACCGGGCGCTTGATCATCGACGGCTGCGCCAGCATCAGCTCGATGGCCTTCGCCTCGTCGAGATGCGCCTTCTTCTCGTCCGGCAGCTTCTTGAAGGTCGTGCCGGCCTTGTTCAGCACCTTCTCCCAGCCGGCGGCGGCGCACCACCGCTCAAGCTGCTCGCGCGCAACGCCCTTCGACTTGTAGTCGTGGAAGGCGTAGTCGACGCCATTGTTCTGCAGCCAGGTGAAGGCCTTCTTCATCGTGTCGCAGTTCTTGATGCCGTAGATCGTGACGCTCATAGCCGCTGGTCCAGATTGTGATGTTTCCTGATAGCGGCTGCCCGGCAGGATTGCACCGGGCTAGGTCGCATTTCCCAGCGGAATTCCGTTAGGCCACCTTCTTCGGCACACAGGGCACGAACTGCCCTTCGCGGGCCGAGCGCAACACGGCATCGATCAGCAGATGCGCCTTAAGCGCCTCGACGCCCGACACCTTCGGCGGGCGGCCGGTATCAAGTGCATCGAGGAAGTCCGTGTGCACCGAGCGGTGGTTGTGGTGTGAGAAAGCCATCGGGTCCGCGCCGGTCCCGCCGTCACCTGCCTCGTCGGCAAGCTCGATGGTTCGACCGTCCATCAGGAACACCTGACCGCAATCACCCTCCAGCCGCGCGGTGCCGGTCGTGCCGATGATTTCGATGACATCGGGAAAGCCGGGGAAAGCAGCCGTGGTCGCGCTCAGCGTGCCGATAGCACCGTTCGGATAGCGCAGCATAGCGTGGACAAGGTCTTCCGTCTCCATCCGGTGAACCCCGCTGGTGACCGCCAGGCCCGCCACCTGGTCGGGCAGCCCGGCGAGCGCGATCATCTGGTCGATGGTGTGAATCGCCTGGGTGAGCAGCACTCCGCCACCGTCGCGGGCAAGCGTGCCACGTCCCGGCTCGTCATAGTAGGTCTGCGGGCGCCAGTTGCTCAGCTTCGCCGAGACGGAGGAAATCTCGCCGAGCTCGCCCCGGTCGAGCATCGCCTTCAGCTCGGTGATGCACTTACGGAACCGCCGCTGCAGCACGACGCCGAGGCGAATGCCCGCCTGCTCCGCGATGCCCACCAGCTGGCGCGAGCGCTCGAGCGACACCTCCAGCGGCTTTTCGAGCAGGACGTGCTTGTCCGCATTCACCGCGCGCTGGACGAGTTCGAGATGCGTGTTGGGAGGGGTCAGCAGCACGAGATAGTCGACCGACGGATCGTCGAACAGTCCGTCGGCTCTGTCCACGACCGGCAGGCCGAAGCGCTGGCCAAACGCCGCCCGGCGCTCGACGCTCGGACTGTAGACGCCGGCAACCTCAACGCGATCCTTAAGGTCAGCAAGGCTCAGCGCATGCGGCGCTGCCGCCATTCCCAGACCGATCACACCCACTCGCTTCACTGCAATTCCCCTCGTCTTCCGGAACACCTGCGCTTCGCCGCGAACAGAACTCCCCGCGCGGCGCAAGATCTTCAAGTACAGGGTTTAAGACTAATTCATCATACAACTATGTGAAACATGTATGTTGACATGTTTTTTGTGGAGTCATACCAATTTCCCTGCAGAAGGAGGAACTGCCCGAGCCGAGCTCGTCTCAAGAATATCCATGACGGAAATGGCACAGGAACCAGCGGCTGCGAGCCCTGACCTGTGAGCGACTTTCGTCACCCCAACGAGATCTTCGCCGGGCATTGCTGCGGAAATCTGAGCAAGCACCGAGCCGATGGCTCAACCACTGGGAGGATACCAATGTTGCATGTGAGCAAACTGCTGGCAGGAGTGGCGATCGCCTCACTCATCTCGCTCGGCACGGCTGCCGCGCAGACCGTGCTGAAGTCCTCGGACACCCATCCGGACGGCTACCCGACCGTTGAAGGCGTGAAGTATTTCGGCCAGCTGGTGAAGGAGCGCACCGACGGCCGCTATGAGGTCGAGGTCTACCATTCGGCGCAGCTCGGCGAGGAAAAGGACACGATCGAGCAGGTCCGCTCCGGCGTGATCGAGCTGAACCGCGTGTCGATGGCCCCGTTCAACGGCACAGTGAAGGAATCGATCGTCCCGGCGCTGCCGTACATCTTCCGCAGCGAAGAGCACATGCACAAGGTCATGGACGGCCCGATCGGCGACCAGATCAAGGCCGCGTTCGAGCCGGCCGGCCTCGTCGTGCTCGCCTTCTACGACGCGGGTTCGCGCTCGTTCTACAACTCCAAGCGGCCGATCAAGACGGTCGAGGACATGAAGGGCCTCAAGTTCCGCGTCATCCAGTCGGACATCTTCGTCGACATGACCGCCGCGCTCGGCGCAAACGCGACGCCGATGCCTTATGGCGAGGTCTACTCGTCGATCGAGACCGGCGTCATCGACGGCGCGGAAAACAACTTCCCAAGCTACGACACCGCGAAGCACTTCGAGGTCGCGAAATACTACTCGCTCGACGAGCACACGATCCTTCCGGAAGTGTTCGTGATGAACAAGGACGCCTGGGACAAGCTCACGCCTGAGGATCAGGAGATCTTCAAGCAGGCCGCCAAGGAGAGCGTCGCCAAGCAGCGCGAGCTGTGGTCGGCCAAGAGCGCGGAGTCGCGCGCGATCGTGGAAAAGGCGGGCGTGGAGATCAACGAGGTCGACAAGCAGGGCTTCATCGACGCGATGAAGCCGGTCTACGACAAGCACATCACCGACGAGGTCCTGAAGAAGCTCGTCGCCGACGTGCAGGCCGTTCAGTAGCAGCCGCGTCTCGCCGGCTGCGCACCGAGCGCGCCGGCGAGACCCCACCATCCGTGTGGAGATCCGATGCGCATTGAACAGAATACGGCCGCACCGCTGCTGACGAAGGTAAACACGCTGGCGCTCTACCTCGCCGGCTTCGGCCTCGTCGTAATGACCGGCATGGTCGCCTGGCAGGTGTTTTGCCGCTACGTCCTCAACGACTCTCCAAGCTGGACCGAGCCCGGCGCGGTGATGCTGATGAGCTGGTTCATCTTCCTCGGCGCCGCGGTCGGCGTCCGGGAGAACAACCATCTCGGCTTCGACGTCCTGCTCTACATGCTGCCGCCGTCCGCCAAGAAATGGCTGCGGATGATCTCGGACCTCGTGATCTTCGCCTTCGGCATCGGCATGGTCTGGTACGGCATCGGCCTCGTGCGGCTCACAGCAAACACCACCATGCCCGCGCTCGGCATCTCGGGCGGCTGGGACTACGCTCCGCTCGTTGTCGGCGGCGTCCTTGTCATCCTGTTTGCGCTGGAGCGCATCGTCCTTCGCGTGCGCGGCCGGCCAGTCGATGAGGTGCTGGACGACATCGCCCCCTCCGAAGTCGCGGTAGAACTCGAAAACATCGATGACGTGCGCGGCGACGCAGCCGGCCTGGCGCCTGACGGCGGCCTGGCAACGGCAAGGAGGGACTGATCCATGGAACTCTGGATCCTCTTCGGCACCTTCGTCCTGCTGATGCTCGTGGGCACCCCCATCGCGTTCTGTCTCGGCGTCGCGAGCTTTGCCACCGTTGCTTATCTCGGCCTCAACCCCGTCGTCGTCTTCCAGCGCATGAATTCGGGCATGAGCGTCTTCTCGATGCTCGCCATCCCCTTCTTCATCTACTCAGGCGACCTGATGGTGCGCGGCGGCATTGCCGGACGCATCGTCGCCTTCGCGGCGGCACTCGTCGGCCACCTGCGCGGCGGTCTCGGCCAGGTCAACATCGTGACCTCCACCCTGTTCGGCGGCATTTCGGGCTCGGCAGTGGCGGAGGCCGCGGCCGTCGGCGGCCTGATGATCCCGCAAATGAAGGCGCGCGGCTACGGCGCCGACTATGCGGTGAACGTGACCTCGATGGCGGCGCTGATCGCGCTGCTGCTGCCGCCCTCGCACAACATGATCATCTATTCGATCTCGGCGGGCGGAAAGATCTCGATAGCAGACCTCTTCACCGCCGGCATCATTCCCGGCCTGCTGTTCGCGGCAGCCCTGATGATCACGGCCTATATCGTCGCCCGCAAGCGCGGCTATCCGACCGAAAAGTTCCCCGGTTTCACGGTCGCGCTGCAGTTGCTTGCGGTCGCGCTGCCGGGCCTGCTGCTCATCGCCATCATCTTCGGCGGCGTGCGCTCCGGCATCTTCACCGCCACGGAAAGCTCCTGCATAGCCGTCATCTACGCGCTGCTGGTCACGATCTTCGTCTACCGCCAGCTGTCCTGGAACGACTTCGTCCACGCCACCATGGGCGCGGTGCGAACGACGGCGATGGTGCTGCTGATCATCGGCTGCGCGGCCTCGTTTTCCTGGCTGATGGCGTTCCTGCGCGTAGCGGCAACGCTGGTTGGCTGGATGCAGACGCTCTCCGACAACCCGATCATGATCCTGCTGCTCCTCAACGTGATCATGCTGATCCTCGGCACATTCATGGACATGGGGCCGACCATCATCATCACCACGCCGATCTTCCTGCCGATCGCCACCGCCTACGGCATCGACCCGGTCCACTTCGGCGTCATCATGATCCTGAACTACGGCATCGGGCTCAACACGCCGCCGGTGGGAGGCGTGCAGTTCGTCGCCTGCGCGGTCGGCAAGATATCCGTCTGGGAAGCGATGCGGTCCATCTGGCCCTTCTACGGCGCAGGACTCGCGGTACTCCTGCTTGTGACATATATCCCCGCGCTGTCGCTCTGGCTGCCGGGCGTGTTCAAGTAAGGAAAGCATGATGGCCGAGGATGTCCGCGAACTGACGGGAAGACGCAAACCGAAGCTTTCGGAGAACGTTGCCCAGACCCTGCGCGAACAGATCCTCGGCGGTGACTTTCGCGTCGGCGAAAGGCTGCCGTCGGAAACGCGGATGACCCAGATCTTCGGCGTCAGCCGCACCGTCATCCGTGAAGCGGTGGCGGCCCTTGCCGCCGACGGGCTGGTCGAGCCGCGCCACGGCTCGGGCGTCTTCGTGCGCGATCAACCGACCCGCAAGATCGAGGCGATGGCGGCCGATGCCGGCTACAAGATCAGCCAGGCCATCAACGTCCTCGAAGTGCGCATGGGCATCGAGATCGAGAGCGCGGGGCTCGCCGCCCAGCGGCGCAACCCCTCCCAGGAAGCCCGCATCCAGGAAGCCTTCTTCGAGTTCGAGCGCCTCCTGCAGGCCGGCCAGCCGACCGGCAAGGCGGACTTTGCCTTCCACCGCGAGATCGCCGCGGCCACCAACAACCCGTTCTATGTCGAGATCCTCGACGCGCTCGGCGACCGCACCATTCCCTGCGACCGTAACTCGCCCTGGTATTCGGTCGAGGTGCTTTCCTACGAGTATCTGACCGGCCTGCAGATGGAGCACCTTCGCATCCTGCAAGCGATCTCAGCCGGCGACTCCGAGGCGGCACGCGCGGCGATGCGCGCGCATCTTCTCGCCGCACGCGACCGTTACCGGGCCCGGCTCAGCGGCCAGCAGGAAAATTACGCCCCGGCTCCCCCACCCGCTGCCCGCATCCGCAGCTTCTGAGTGACAATCGAAAGAGAGACATGCCGACAGAATTCAGCTCCCGATTCGCCATCGATCCTGTTGCGGCTGSCGCAAWGGGCACGGAAGACCTGCGCCGAAAWTTTCACATCGGCAACCTGTTCGTGCAGGACACGGTCAAGCTCGTCTACACCCACTATGACCGCATGATCGTCGGCGGGGCGATGCCGGGCAGTGCCCCTCTCCCGCTTGAGACGATCAAGCCCTGCGGCACCGCGAGCTTCCTCGAGCGGCGCGAGCTGGTCGCGGTCAATATCGGCGGCAGCGGCACGGTGACGGTGAGCGGCGAAGCACACAAGCTCGGCGCGCGGGACATGATCTATGTCGGGCGCGGGCAGGAGGTTTCTTTCGCCTCCGACGATCCGACGATGCCCGCCAAGTTCTATCTTCTGTCGGCGCCGGCGCATCATTCTTATCCCACGCGCCGCATCACCATCGACAGCGCCAAGCGCCTCGATCTCGGCTCGCAGGAAACCTCGAACGAGCGCTCAATCTTCCAGTTCACGACCACGATCGAAACCTGTCAGCTGGTCGTCGGCATGACGCAACTTGCGAAGGGCTCGGTCTGGAACACGATGCCCGCGCACGTCCACGACCGGCGCATGGAGGCCTATCTCTACTTCGACCTCGACGAGGCGGCGCGCGTGTTCCACTTCATGGGCGAGCCCACCGAGACCCGCCACATCATCATGGCCAACGAGGAGGCCGTGCTGTCGCCGGCCTGGTCGATTCATTCGGGCTGCGGCACGTCCAACTACGCCTTCATCTGGGCGATGGCGGGCGACAATGTCGACTACACTGACGTCGACCCGGTGGCGCTGGGGGACATGCGATGACCGACCTTTCCGCCTTCAGCCTGGAGGGCAAGCGCATCGCCGTGACCGGCGCCAACACCGGCATCGGTCAGGGAATCGCCGTCGCGATCGCTCGCGCGGGCGGCGCCGTCGTCGGCATCGGCCGCTCGTCGATGGACGAGACGCAGCGGCTGGTTGAGGCGCAGGGCGTTGCCTTCGAGGCCGAGAAGGTCGACATCAGCGACACGAAGGCAGCGGTGAAGCTGCTGCAGGAGATCATGGCGAAGAGGCCGCTCGACGGCCTCGTCAACAATGCTGGGATCATCCGCCGCGCCGACGCGATCAACTTCACCGAAGAAGACTGGGACGAGGTGATGAACGTCAACCTCAAGTCGCTGTTCTTCCTGAGCCAGGCCTACGGCAAGGCCTGCATCGAGGCAGGCCGTCGGGGGCGCATGGTCAACATCGCTTCGCTGCTTTCCTTCCAGGGCGGCATTCGCGTGCCGTCCTACACGGCCTCCAAGCACGGCGTGCTCGGCCTCACGCGGCTGCTTGCCAACGAATGGGCAGCGAAGGGTGTCAACGTGAACGCGATCGCGCCCGGCTACATCGAAACCAACAACACCGAGGCGCTGCGCAACGACCCCGCCCGTTCGAAGGCAATCCTCGAGCGAATCCCGGCGGGCCGTTGGGGCGTGCCGGACGACATCGGCGATGCCGCCGTGTTCCTGCTGGCACCCGCATCCAACTACATGCACGGCGCGGTGATCCCGGTCGATGGCGGCTGGCTGGCGAGGTGACGATGACGAAAAGCACCGACATCTTCGTGCGGGCCGCTGACGGCGTCTGGGAAGACACGCCCGACGGCAACCGGCGGCGGATCGTCTGCCACACAGACGAGCTGATGATGGTCGAGTTCGCCTTCGAACAGGGCGGCGTCGGCTGGATGCATTCGCACCCGCACGTGCAGTCGAGCTACGTCGTCGAAGGCACCTTCGAGGTGACGATCGACGGGCGCACCGAAACGCTCAAAGCCAGGGACAGCTACATCGTCCCATCCGGCCTCGAGCATGGCGTGAAGGCGCTGACGAAAGGCCGGCTGATCGACAATTTCACGCCGCACCGCGCCGACTTTCTGAAAACCTCCTGACCCGGAAAGGCGCCATGCCCCGCTCGATGAAACTGCACGCCAGTGACAATGTCGCCGTTCTGATCGAGGCGTGCGCGGCCGGCGACGAGGTGCAGGGCATCACCGCCACGCAGCGCATCCCGCGCGGGCACAAGATGGCGCTTGCCGCCGTCCCCGAGGGCGAAGAGATCGTGAAGTACGGCCAGATCATCGGCTTTGCCTCGCGGCCGATCGCGCCGGGCGAATGGGTGCACGAGCACAATGTCGGCCTGCATGACTTCACGCGCGACTATCAGTTCAGCGAGGGTCGCCGGCTGACCAACCGCGCGCCAGCCTCGGAGCTCAGGACCTTTCGCGGCTACCGTCGCCCGAACGGCAAATGGGGCACGCGCAACTACATTGCCGTTCTGACTTCGGTGAACTGCTCGGCCACCGCTGCGCGCCACATTGCCGGCGAGGTCGAGCGCAGCGGCGTGCTGAAAAACTATCCCAACATCGACGGGATCATTTCGCTGGTGCACGGCACCGGCTGCGCCATCGACCACCAGGGCCAGGACTACGAACTCTTGAAACGCACGCAGTGGGGCTACGCCACCAACCCCAATGTCGGCGGCGTGCTGATGGTCGGCCTCGGCTGCGAGGGGTTCCAGATCCCGCGCTGGAAGGAGGCCTACGGCATCGAGGAAAGCACCACCTTCCGCACCCTCGTCATCCAGGAATCGGGCGGCACGCGCAAGACGGTCGAAAAGGGCGTGCAGGCGATCATCGACATGCTGCCTGCCGTCAACGACGTAAAGCGCGAAGACGCACCGGCTTCCGAACTAATGCTCGCGCTCCAGTGCGGCGGCTCAGACGGATACTCGGGCATCACCGCCAACCCGGCTCTTGGCGTTGCCGTCGACCTGCTGGTGGCGCAGGGCGGCACGGCTATCCTGTCGGAAACGCCGGAGATCTACGGCGCAGAACACCTTTTGACGCGGCGCGCGGAAACGCCCGAGATCGGCCAAAAACTCGTCGAGCGCATCCGCTGGTGGGAAGGCTACACGGCCCGCAACAACATGCGCATGGACAACAACCCCTCCCCCGGCAACAAGGCCGGCGGACTGACGACGATCCTCGAAAAGTCGCTCGGCGCGGCCGCCAAGGGCGGCTCGACCAATCTGATGGGCGTGTTCGAATATGCGGAAGCCGTCACGCAGCGCGGGCTCGTCTTCATGGACACGCCCGGCTACGACCCGGTCTCGGCGACCGGACAGGTCGCTGGCGGCGCCAACATCCTCTGCTTCACCACAGGTCGCGGCTCTGCCTTCGGCTGCAAGCCGACGCCGTCGATCAAGCTCTCGACCAACAATTTCCTCTACGAGCAGATGCGCGACGACATCGACATCAACTGCGGCGACATCCTCGATGGCGTCAGCCACGAGGAAAAAGGCCGTCAGATTTTCGAGGAGATCATTCGCGTCGCGTCGGGCGCAAGAACCCGGTCGGAAGAGCTGGGCTACGGCGACAGCGAGTTCGTGCCCTGGCAGGTCGGCGCGACGATGTGAGCAGCGCCGGGTCGGCAGCCGCATCTGTTCGCCGCGGCTGCCAGAATACCGTTCAGAGAATCTCGATGACCAGGGTTACTCCCACTCAATCGTCCAAAGTCGCCTTAAGTTATTGATATCACATCTAATTATGGCTGTCGGACACACGAAAACCGACTACTGGCTAGTCAAAATGTTACGCTTTTGATTTTAAAGGGAAAAAGGTCGGAAAAAAATTTGGGGGTTTCAAGGACAATCGGCGTCAATCGCCCCGTTCGACCCTGTGAATGCCGTCCCACAGAAGAACCTTTCTGTATCAGAAAATACCGCTGGCGGCAATGAGTGGCCTGCCCCGGAGAAGATGTCAGTTTCCGTTTATCCAGATTTACTAACTCTGGGGAAGCAAAACAAGGTCGCTTCAAACTGGCGTACGGTTTGACGACATGCTAAAACGCTCACTATGAGTGAGCAAATAACAGGGAAGCTAAAGCAGCTGGAGCACCTCCTGCCAGAGGGATTGCTCGTCGATGCCGCGTGGCTTTCCGCTCAAGGCTACTCGACCTCGCTGCGCACCAAATATGTCGCGTCGGGCTGGCTCAAGCAGCCGGCTCGCCGGGTCTATCAGCGCCCTCGCGGGCAGCTTGGCTGGCAGCAGGTGGTCGTCTCGTTGCAGACGCTTCTCGGCTATCGTCTCACCGTTGGCGGCCGGACAGCCCTCGAGGTGCAAGGCTATGCCCATTATCTCTCTAAAGAGCGTTCCGAGATCCACCTTCACGGTCCGGCAAGGCCGCCGAGCTGGCTTACCACGCTGCCGCTCAAGGAACGGTTCGTGTATCACAATAGCACGCCTCTTTTCGGGGCCGACCTGGAGAATGTCAGCTTCCCTTCTCTCGTTCCGGATCGTGCTCCTGATAAGCAAGGTGAGCGATCTTTTCAGAATGCCGGCTTGCGCGCTCTGGCCTGGGGCCAATGGGATTGGCCGTTGACGGTATCGACGCCCGAACGGGCGGTACTCGAACTTCTCGATGAGCTGCCGCAGCATGAGAGCTTTGATCAGGTCGACGTGCTGATGGAAAGCCTGAGCGATCTTGCGCCGAGGCGGCTCCAGAACCTGCTTGTCCGCTGCCGCAGTGTGAAGGTGAAGCGCCTGTTCTTCTTCTTTGCCGATCGGCATCGCCATGCATGGCTCAAGCATGTCGACCGGGCCGCGATCGATCTGGGATCGGGCAAGCGCATGCTGGTCAAGGACGGCAGGTACGACCCTACCTACGAGATCACCGTCCCCAAGGAACTAGCCGAGGCGCATTAATGGCTTTTGCGGACACTTACCGAAATCAGGTCGCGCTGCTGATCCGCACGCTGCCATCGGTCGCAGCCGAAGACTGTTTTGCGATGAAGGGAGGCACCGCGATCAATCTCTTCGTGCGCGACCTGCCGCGGCTTTCGGTCGATATCGACCTCACCTATCTGCCGGTGCAGGACCGCGCCACTTCGCTTGCCACAATCGATGCAGCGATGGTGCGCATCGCCGAACGCATCACCAAGACGCTTGGCGGCGCCCGCGTCGCCCCGTCTCGCTCGCGCGAGAATGTCATCACCAAACTCGTAGTTCGCGGCGATGGCGTGCAAATCAAGATCGAGGTGACGCCGGTTCTGCGCGGCTGCGTGTTCGAACCAGCCATGCGATCGGTCTCAACCAGCGTCGAAGACGAGTTCGGCTTTGCCGAAATGCGGATCGTCTCATTCCCTGATCTTTATGCGGGCAAGATTGTCGCTGCGCTCGACCGGCAGCATCCGCGCGATCTTTTCGACGTGCGTGATCTGCTGGCGAATGAAGGCATTGACGAGGCGCTGCGTCGGGCCTTTCTCATCTACCTGATCAGCCACGACCGCCCCATGGCCGAAGTTCTGGCGGTGCGGCGCAAAGATATTGCGGCGGAATTCGACCGCGGGTTCGTCGGCATGACGCGACAACCGGTGGAACTGGAGGCCCTGCTTAAAGCGCGCGAAGCGCTGATTGAGGAGATCGTCGGCGCCATGCCCGAGGCGCATCGCCAGTTCCTGTTGGCGTTTGAGCGGGGCGAACCCGACTGGGCGGCTCTCGGCCTGGAGAGAGCCGCCGATCTGCCAGCAGTGCGATGGCGGCAACACAATCTCGATGGCCTGCAAGCCGAAAAGCGCCAGGCACTGGTACGGCAACTTGAAGAGGTTCTGGCCACATAGGCTCGTAGAAGGTCGGAGCCGTCATGGCCGTCGGCGAGCAAATCAGGTGGCGGCCGAAAGGTTCACCCGCTCCATCAGGGCTTCGGCGCTTTCCTTGCGCTGCGAATAGCGATCGGTGAGATAGGCCGAGACATCCCGCGTGAGCAGCGTGAACTTGACCAGCTCCTCCATCACGTCGACCACGCGATCATAGTAGGAGGACGGTTTCATGCGGCCGGACTCATCGAATTGCTGGAACGCCTTGGCGACGGATGACTGGTTGGGGATCGTCACCATGCGCATCCATCGACCGAGCACCCGCATCTGATTGACGGCGTTGAAGCTCTGGGAGCCGCCCGATACTTGCATGACGGCCAGTGTTCGGCCCTGCGTCGGCCGGACGGCCCCGACCGAGAGGGGAATCCAGTCGATCTGCGCCTTCATCACCGCGCTCATCGCGCCGTGCCGCTCCGGACTCGTCCAGACCTGACCCTCCGACCAGAGCGACAGCTCGCGCAGCTCCTGCACTTTCGGGTGACCGACCTCGGCTCCATCCGGCAATGGCAGGCCTGTCGGGTCGAAAATGCGTGTTTCGGCGCCGAAGGCATTCAGCAGTCGTTCGGCCTCCTGCGTCAGAAACCGGCTATAGGAGCGCTCGCGCAGCGAGCCGTAAAGCAGCAGGATGCGCGGCCCATGCGCCGAAGGCGCTGCCCGCAGCCGGTCAATGTCGGGAACATCGATGCAAGCGGGATCGATATTGGGCAGAGCGTTAAGCATTAGCGGTTCGCCTCCGCGACAGCCACGGTCTTGCTGCCCCGCTCATACCAGCCTTTCGAGCGGTTCACGATCCACACGACCGAGAGCATGACCGGCACTTCGATGAGAACGCCGACGACGGTGGCGAGCGCTGCGCCGGAATGGAAGCCGAACAGGCTGATGGCAGCGGCGACGGCGAGTTCGAAGAAGTTGGACGCACCGATTAGGGCGGAGGGACCGGCGACGCAATGCTGCTCGCCCGTGACCCGATTCAGCAGATAGGCAAGTCCGGAATTGAAATAGACCTGGATCAGGATTGGCACCGCGAGCAGCGCGATGACCATCGGCTGGGCGATGATCTGTTCGCCCTGAAACCCGAACAACAGCACCAGCGTCACCAGCAGCGCCGTCAGCGAGACCGGGCTTAGCCTGGCGAGCAGCCGGTCGAGCGTGGCTTGTCCGCCTGTCGCCAGCACGCCGCGGCGCACGATCTGGGCGATGATCACCGGGATCACGATATAAAGCACAACCGATAGGACGAGCGTGCCCCATGGCACGGTGATCGCCGACAGGCCGAGTAGCAGGCCAACGATCGGCGCGAAGGCCACCACCATGATCGCGTCGTTGAGCGCGACCTGGGAGAGCGTGAAATGCGGCTCACCCTTGGTCAGGTGCGACCAGACGAACACCATCGCCGTGCACGGGGCGGCGGCAAGAATGATCAGGCCGGCGATATAGCTATCGATCTGGCCCGCCGGCAGATAGGGCCGGAAGAGCCAGCCGATGAACAGCCAGGCCAGCAACGCCATCGAGAAGGGCTTGATCGCCCAGTTGATGAACAGCGTCACGCCAATGCCCCGCCAGTGCCGGCCAACTTCGCCCAGCGCGGCGAAGTCGATCTTCAGCAGCATCGGTATGACCATCAGCCAGATCAGCCCCGCCACCGGCAGATTGACGTTGGCGATTTCGGCGGCGCCGMTCGCCTGGMACACGACCGGCACAAAATGACCGAGTGCAATGCCAAGGACGATGCAAAGCGCGACCCACAGGGTCAGGTAGCGTTCGAATGTGGACATGGATTTCCCTTATGCGCTCGCCACGCGGCGACCGTGCTCGTCAATGACGCGTTCGCCATCTTCCTTGATGAATTCGCCTTGCTGCGGCGGCAGCAGGTCGAGCACCTCTTCCGAGGGCCGGCAGAGTTTCACGCCCTTGGGTGTGACGACGATCGGCCGGTTGATGAGGATCGGATGCGCCATCATGGCATCGAGAAGCTGGTCGTCGGCCACCACCGGATCGCAAAGACCGAGCTCCCCATAAGGCGTTCCCTTTTCGCGCAGCAGCGCGCGCACGGATATGCCCATGCGCTGGATGAGCTGGGTAAGCATCGCCTTTGAGGGCGGGGTCTTTAGATATTCGATAACATGGGGTTCGATACCGGCATTGCGGATCATCGCCAGCGTGTTGCGCGAGGTGCCGCAGTCGGGGTTGTGATAGATGATGACGTCCATGGCTGACCTCACGCGGCGCTGTTGCGGGGCGAGGACGCCCCATCCGATTGCCCGATCTCCGCGAGCTTGGCGCGCAGTGATGCCTTGTCGAGGCTTGCGACGGGCAGCGCGATAAAGATGGAGATGCGGTTCTTGAGGTAGCGAACGGCCGCAACGAAAGCGGCTTCCTGTTCGATCTCGGGGCCTTCCACCGCGGCGGGATCTTCGATGCCCCAATGTGCGGTCATCGGTTGGCCCGGCCAGACCGGACAGGCTTCACCGGCCGCGCTGTCGCAGACCGTGAACACGAAATCCATGGCCGGCGCATCAGCCGTAGCGAATTCTTCCCAGCTCTTTGAGCGCAGGCCATCAGCGGGATAGTCAAAGCTTTTCAGGATCTTCAACGCGACGGGATGGACGTTCCCCTTGGGCTGACTGCCGGCAGAAAAGGCGCGAAATCGGCCCGCGCCATCCTTGTTCAGGATGCTTTCGGCCAGGATCGAGCGCGCCGAATTGCCGGTGCACAGAAACAGGACATTGAAAATGCGATCGGGTTGGCGTGCATCAGGCATGGGCTGTGCCTTTCGTCGGTTCGCAACAGGATGACAAAGCGGCCATCGCCGGGTTGCACACTTCCGGGTGCCCCTGGCAGCAGTCGCGCATGAGGAATTCGATGAGGCCCGAGAGCGCCCCGAGAGCAGCGGTGTATATGATGGAGCGTCCAGCACGCCGGGATTCGACAAGCCCGGCCTGTTCGAGATGGCTCAGGTGAAAGGACATGCGCGAGGAGGACGCGCCGTCCACTGCTTCGCCGATGGCGCCTGCGGCCATTCCCTCGGGCCCGGCCGTCACAAGAAGCCGAACGATGCGTAGCCTTGTCTCCTGCGAAAGCGCGGCGAAGGCCGTGAGGGCGTGCTTCTCATCCATGTTCATCTCAATGGTTCAAGAATCATTGAGATGATGGATATAGGCAAAATTCCCAGCGCACCAGTCCCTGTGCGCACCACGTGACGGCACGGTGTTCAGCGGGTGCAACCAGTTCCCCGATTGCAGGCATAGTGAAGGAGCCGAGATGCCTTCGAGCACGCGCAAGCGATGACGCGCATAAGGTCGGGTCAGCGGCTGGAACGAAGGGCAATTCGCCCCAATGACAGCCTCATCCGCCGCGCAGACGCTCCTCGGTTTCCGAAGCAGCGCTTGTTCGTCGATATCGCCCCTTCCGCCGCGATCCGACATAGCAGATGAGGTTCGCCATTTTCAGCGCGGCGATGTCGCGGCGCGCGGTTTTGAGGCTGACTTGCCACAAGGCCATGATCTCGCTGGCGCCGCAGCGATCGCCTTCGGCGAGTCTGGCCAGAAACCAGTATTGGCGCTCATTGAGTTCAGCCCGATCAGGGTCATTCATAGGGTCGCGATTAGAGTCATCTTTAGGGTCATTTAGCCGGTGATCGGCAGGTCTCCTGCCCCCGGCAAACTCGCCGACGACATAGGCGCCCCTGGCCGCCGCCAGCGCATAGCGATCGACTGGCCCTGACAGTTTGGCGGCCACCGGTCCCTCGATGATCCCGAGGACGAAAGCGCGAATGACTGGTGAGGACACCACGAGACGCAAGAAAAACACCGTATCGGGACCGTGTTGGCCCGAGAGCCAGTGTTTGACGGTGCGCTCGCTGGCATGGGTCTGGCGCATGATCTGCTTGATCGCACGGTGGCTGTCGCCGTGCTCCTTGCTCAGCAGTTCGGCCATGGTTTGCGCATAGATCTGGCGCGTGGCCAGGACACCTTTCCATGGCGGTAATTTCCTGCCCTTTTTCTGCAACATCTTCCGGTCTCTCCGCAGTTAAACTGGTCGAGGTGCGGAAGCGGTGGCGAGGCCACGTGCTGAGGCGGTCGGTTGCCCGGACCGCCTCAGGTAAAGCAGGAAAGGGCAAAGTTTGCCGAGATGGGATCTTAACGACGACGACCGATCCGAGCCGGCACCTCTAGTGCGCGCGGCCGAATATGTCCGCATGTCGACCGATCATCAGAAATATTCGACTGAAAACCAATCCGACGCGATCCGGCAATATGCAGAAGCGCGCGGCATCGAGATCGTGCGCACCTATGCCGATGCTGGCAAGAGCGGGCTCAAGATCGAGGGCCGCGATGCGCTCAGGCAGTTGATCGAGGATGTTGAGGCCGGCACGGCCGATTTCACATTGGTGCTGGTCTATGATGTCAGCCGGTGGGGCCGGTTCCAGGACGCCGACGAGAGCGCTTACTACGAATATATCTGCCGACGCGCCGGGATTGCGGTGCAATATTGCGCCGAGCAATTCGACAATGATGGCAGCCCGGTCTCGACCATCGTCAAGGGCGTCAAGCGCGCCATGGCCGGCGAATATAGCCGCGAGCTTTCGACCAAGGTGTTTGCCGGGCAAGGCCGGCTGATCGAAAAGGGTTTTCGTCAGGGCGGCCCGGCCGGGTTTGGTTTGAGGCGCACACTGATCGACGAGCATGGCGCGATCAAGGGGGTGCTGGTCCGCGGCGAGCACAAGAGCATCCAGACCGACCGGGTGATCCTCACGCCCGGGCCGGAGGAAGAGGTCGCGCTGGTGCGCGATGTCTACCGCGCCTTTGTCCATGAGGGCCGTAGCGAAAGCGTGATCGCGGCCGACCTCAACGCGCGCGGCCTTGCAACCGATCTTGGCCGGCCCTGGACGCGCGGCACGGTCCATCAGCTGCTGATCAATGAGAAATATGTCGGCGACAATGTCTGGAACCGCCGCTCGTTCAAGCTCAAGAAGAAGCGGGTGCGCAATGCGCCCGAGATGTGGATCCGCGCCGACGGCGCCTTCGCAGCGATTGTCGAGCGCGAATTGTTCGAGGCGGCACGCGCGATCATCGCCGCGCGCTCGTTCCACTTGAGCGATGAAGAGATGCTCAAGGCCCTGGCCGAGCTGTACCAGCGTCAGGGCATGCTTTCGGGGATCATCATCGACGAATGCGAGGCCATGGCCTCGAGCAGCGCTTACCGTTCACGGTTCGGCAGCCTGCTCAGGGCCTATAGCCTGGTCGGGTTCACCCCGGAGCGGGACTATCGCTATGTCGCGATCAACCGCGAACTGCGCCAGCTCCATCCTGGCATCCTGCGCGAGGTGCTCGACGGTCTGCAGGCAAGCGGCAGCGAAGCGTGGCAGGAGGACGAGAGCGACCGGGTGATCGTCAACGGCGAATTCAGCGTCTCGGTGGTGATCGCGCGCTGTTTCGAGACCCCGACGGGGCTTTTGCGCTGGAAGCTGCGTCTCGACACCTCGCTCGCCCCTGACATTACCGTGGTCGTGCGCATGGACCGCGCCAATCGCGCCCCGTTCGATTACTACCTGTTCCCGCGCCTTGAGAAACTGGCCGACAAGGTCCGACTGAGTGAAGACAATGCGCTGGCGCTCGACGCCTACCGCTTCGATGACCTCGACCTGCTCTACACCATCGCCGCTCCCATCCCCTTACCGGAGGCTGCCTGATGTCTGCCGTGCGTTCCAGCGGTGTCGAAATGATCCCGATTTCGCGGATCACGGTGCTCAACTCGCGGGCGCGCAACAAGCGCCAGCACCGCGAGATCGTCAACAATATCGAGGCCATCGGGCTCAAGCGCCCGATCACAGTGGCGCGCCATAACGGTCCGGGCGGCGCGCGTTACGATCTGGTCTGCGGCGAAGGCCGGCTCGAAGCGTTCCAGATGCTGGGCCAGAGCGAGATCCCGGCGGTGGTGATCGAGGCCAGCGAGAGCCAATGCTTGGTGATGAGCCTGGTTGAAAACATTGCCCGGCGCACGCCGCGTCCGATCGACATCATGCGTGAGATCGGCGCCTTGCGCGCGCGGGGCTATAACGACAAGGCCATTGGCGAAAAGCTTGGGGTCGGCGCATCCTGGGTCAACATGATCGCCTCGCTGCTTGAGCGCGGTGAGGAGCGTCTGGTCGCAGCGGTCGAAACCGGCGTGATCCCGATCACGCTGGCGATGGAGATTTCCAAGGCCGAGAGCGAG
This sequence comes from Aminobacter sp. J44, assembly GCF_007829415.1. Taxonomy (NCBI): domain Bacteria; kingdom Pseudomonadati; phylum Pseudomonadota; class Alphaproteobacteria; order Hyphomicrobiales; family Phyllobacteriaceae; genus Aminobacter; species Aminobacter sp. J44. Next base: position 104,256 of record NZ_VLJG01000012.1, read on the forward strand.
GAAGCCCAGACCCTGCTGCTCGACGCCTATGAGACCGGCAAGCTCAGAGGCAAGAAGCTGGCAGCGGCGCGGCGTATGCTCGACATGCGCATGCGTGCGCAGGGCAAGGGGCTGCCTTCGGGGCGACTGGGGCGCAAAGGCAGCGGGAGGCGAATGACCGCCAACGATCTCATGCAGGTCTATCAGCGCGAGGCGGAAAAGCAGCGGCTCCTGGTCAAGAAGTCCGATTTCACGCAGACGCGGCTCTTGTTCATTGTCGAGGCGCTCAAAGACCTGCTCACCGACGAGAGCTTCCTTAACCTGCTCAGAGCCGAGGGCCTGGCGACGATGCCGCGGGCGCTGGCAATGCGGATTTCAGGAGAGAGCGATGGCTGAACGGATCGAGGATTCGGGCGAGCGCATCCGTCAGGGGTTCGATAGCCACTTTGTGACCATAGCGGTGGCAAGCATCGTGCCGCTCAAGACGCTGCCGGAGGGCGCGCGCGACAGCCGGAGCTTCGCGCAGGTGCTCTCTTCGATCAAGGCGATTGGGCTGGTCGAGGCCCCGGTGGTCATGGCCGACACGTCCAGGACCGGCTCCTACTTCCTGCTCGACGGGCATTTGCGGATTGAGGCGCTGAAGCAACTTGGCATTGAAGAGGTCGAATGCCTGATCGCGACCGAAGACGATACCTATACCTATAACAAGCGGGTCAACCGGATCCCGCCGATCCAGGAGCACCGGATGATCGCGCGGGCCATGGAGCGCGGCGTGCCGGCGGCCGACATTGCCGAGGCGCTGAACCTGCAGGTGGAATCGGTCATCCGGCGCTTTCGCCTGCTCGACGGCATCAGCGCCGAAGCGGCCGAGATGCTGAAAGACACGCCCTGCTCGATGAGGGTGTTCGACATATTGCGGCAGATGTCGGCGGTGCGCCAGATCGAGGCTGCGGACCTGATGATCGGGCAGAACAACTTTTCGATCATGTTTGCCCGCGCCCTTCGCGCGGCAACGCCCGACAATCAGCTGGCTGCAGTTAAGAAGGGCAAGGGCGCGGCCGCCCCGACCCCGTCGGGCCAGCAGATCGCGCGCATGGAGCGCGAGCTGGCGGCGCTGCAGACCCAGGTCAAATCGGTCGAGGAAACCTATGGCATCGACAATCTGCATCTGACGGTGGCGCGCGGCTATATCGCCAAGCTCCTGGCCAATGGCCGCGTGGCGCGCTGGCTCGCCAGCCACCGCCAGGAATATCTCGGCGAATTCGAAAAGATCGCCGAGATCGACACGCTCGCGCCGCTGGCCGAGCAGGACGCCTGAGCCAACCAATGGGGACCCGGACCCGATAAGCGCGGGGACCATGGGAGACGCCGCACGCTGGGGCGGATCGAGCATGGCGGTGGGAATGGCGGCGAACCCGCAAGGAGCCCACCAGGCTGGCCGCCATCAGGTCCAGCCGCATGCGGAAGCAAGACAAGCTCCTGTATCTTAAATTGGCGTGCCGGAAGCGGCGACCCGGCACGCCAATCGACCATGCATCGTGATTGCTGGTCAAAGCGGCCTCGCATGTCGGATTAGCCGGGAAGGTTGAAACTCAGCTTTTCGACGCCTTACCCTCACCAGAGCAGATGCCCGCCATACCGAGCGCATGCGAGGAATGGTGGCTCAGAAATCCTGAGGAGTGGCGGTGTGCCAAGGATTTCAATGAGATCGTTCACAGAGCCATAGAGAACAGCCGATGATTGTTACGGTCGCCAAGGTAAAGGACCCCGACCAGTTCCTGAAGATTTTCCGAACGGTGGGAGCGGACAAACGGCGGGAGCATGGTTGCCGCAGCGCCCGCGTCTATATCGATCCTGACGATGGAAACCGCCTTTGGTCGGTGTTCGACTGGGACGAAGCCGACTACGCAAAATTCCTTGCGGACCCAGAGATTCCGGCTATCGCTCGGCAGCTCGGAGTTCAGGAACCGCCGGTACACGCCTATGCTGCAATCGAGCTCGATGCCTGAGCGAACGCCACGCTGTCTCCGTTAAAGAAGCTCGCAACGCTGGCAGCGGTCAGGTACGGCCGCACCTCATCCCGCTAGTTCCAGATCCACCGGCTCTTCACGCAGGATCAGCCGGCGCAGCCGTCCCAGCATGTCGGCGCTGTTGGCAACGTCGATGCTTGCCGTCTCCAGTATCGTATTGTGTCCAGTGATCAGGAAACGCCCCTGAACCGCGTCTTGCGTTCCGAGGCCCGGATGATGGGGATAGAGTAGCGTCAGGCGCGGCGCGTCATAGAGCTGGGCATAGGCCATCATCTGATAGACATCGGCCTGCGAGACGCCTTGCTTGGGGTCATCAATCCGCGCGGATATCCGCTTCCACTTAGTGTCGATGACATGGACGACTTTGCCATTCTGGCGGATGAGGATATCGGGCTTGGTCTGGAACAGGGCGCGCCCACTATCCTGTGCGCTCAGGCAAAATAGCCGCCCGCCTTGCAGCGAAACGGTAAACCCGGTCCCCGCCAAGGCGCGCGCGATCAAGCGTCCGACATATTCCTCGAACAGCGCGTTCATCTCGAACAGCATAGCGGTGCCCTGGCCGGCGCCGCCGGTGGTCGTCTGGTAGCGGTCCTGCAAAAAGAGCCGGGCCATGGCGAAGAGCTCCTGCCAGGACCGGTTGGTGCGGTCGATTACCACCTGATCCCAGCGCAGCGCGACCACCGGCACGTCGGTAATATCGGCATAGACGAAGGCCAGCTCGCGCAAACGTTGCTGGTTGGCAGGGCGCCGCGAGAGGCGTGCCAGGCGCAGCACTGCCGCTTTCATGATCCGGTTGAGCGGCGTGTCTTCGGACAAGAGATCGAAGCGGCAGGCAAGGCGCGATGGGTTGACCGCATGGCGGGTGAACTGGCGGGCGATGTCGAGCTGCCCGCGCAAGGTCGGCAGATCGTCTTCGCAAGTGATATAGCGGCGCGGCATGCCCTTGCGCAGAGCTTCGGTCAGCTTGTCGCAGAAGATGCGGATCAGGATTTCGAGCAGGGTCTCGCGCTGCCAGGCGAGATCGGTGATGACGCCCAGGTCAATTTTCAAATCCAGCGCAACCGCCAGCATATGCACCAGCCGCTTGCGGATCGCCGCGTTCTGGTGATCGGTTGTTTCACCGGACGCCACATCGATCTTGGGCAGGATCTCCAGGCTCGCCTCGCCCGCTGCCAGAATTCCGACCACGCCGCGGGCGCGCAAGGCACGCCGCTTATGTTCAAGTACGCCGCTGCCGCCGCGCCCGGCAAAGGCCGAGCGGGCAGCCAATGCCGCCAGCGTATCGGCGTGGAGCTCAGGAATCTGTCCTGTGCCTTGGCCATAGGCGAGCTCGTCCCATTCCCGAACCGTATAGGCGGGCATCAGGCGGCAAACTCCGAAAAATCGAAGCGCGCCTTGACGCTCCAACGCCGCTTGTCGCTCAGTTCATCGTCGGCAAAACCGGCCGGTGCCGTCAGCCGCTGCGCTTCGATGAAATGGGAGCCATTGGTGCCGTCGCCATCGCCGAGCACCGCCGCGACCTTTGACCAATCCTCGTAGAAATATTCCGCCAAGAGCGGGATGACCTTGTGGCGCATGACGCTCTCGACATCGGCGCGGGAGCGGCAACTGGTGAAATAGGCGTGGCCGATCTGGTGTTCGCGATCGAAGAGATATTCGATCCGCTCGTTGATCGTGTGCAGCAGCTTGCACAGGTCGATCCCCTCGAGATTCGCGGCATCAAGCCCTCGCGCCGCCAGCGCCCGCCGCAGTTCCTCAATGTCGGGCATCAGCTCGCGGAAGGTGAAGCGGCGGCGCAAGGCAGTGTCGAGCAGGGCGATCGACCGGTCCGCCGTGTTCATCGTGCCGATGATGTGCAGGTTGGCCGGCACGCCGAATTCATCTCCCGAATACGGCAGATGTACTTTGAGCGCATTGGCCTGCCCCAGGCGCTTATCGGGTTCCAGGAGCGTTATCAGCTCACCGAAGACCTTGGAAATATTGGCCCGATTGATTTCATCAATGATTAGTACAAAGGCCTCGCGTTCGGCATCAGCGTCGGCCTCCTTAATCGCGCTGTTCATGTAACGCTCAAGGGCAGGAATATTGAGGCGCTCCTTCTTCAACCAGTAGAGCGACCGCATAGTGAAGTTGCCGTCATAGATCTCGGTAACTGGAACGCCAGCAGGATCGTGCCAAAGCCAACGGACTGCACGCCTGTGGCCAAATTTTCCCTCCGGTCGTGGATGATATTCGTAGGGCCCGGTCACCTCGCCTATGGCTCGGATCAACCGGTTCCCTTTTGAGACGATAACAATATCGCCAGCCTTGAGACGATTTCGAAACGTATCAGTGATCGACACCTGACCAGACTGTAGAGTGACAGTCCCTTCGATCTTACCGTGCGCCTCGCATGCTTTCAGGATCTCCTCGGCGTCTTCGTACTTTGGGTCGCTCCAGTCGATATCCTCCCAGTCAAGGAGGGTGTAGCCGCCTTCGATCACTTCCTCGAAGAGCTCCTGGTCGCCAGCGTCCCTGCTGAAGCCCACCGACATCTTGTAAATCTGGCGGCCCTCCGTCGTTATCCTGTTGCTGATCGCTTTCTTACCAAGCCCCGTCTCAGCTCGTTTGGCGATGCGCCGGAATATTCCGGGCACAGTTTCGAGCCGGAACCCCACAGAGACGGATTCCTCATCGTCGTCGGATCCCGTCATGGGCTGACGGCCCTCGACAAAATCCTCATAGGTCATTGACTGGTGGAAGGTGACGAAGTCGATGCGGCCTTCACCGGCAAGACGGTGGTACTCGGCCATCAAAGCCTCGCGGTGATCGCGCAGCGGTTCGGCTGCAGCGTCGCCCAGACAAAGCCGCACCGCCTCCCAGGCGGTGGCATAGGTCTTGCCGGTTCCCGGCGGGCCGTAAAGGATGAGATTGGTGCTGGCGGAAATGTTGGCCAATGGATCTGAAGTCATGGTGGACTGCTCTGCTTTCTCAGCGAGATGGAATGTGAAGATCGAATCCCGGCTGTCAGCCGGGCCGCTAAGCTGAGGCTTTGGAACACCCGCGAGCCGCTGCAGGTTCTCGTCGCTTAGGGCTGCGCAAATCGTCGGTGTCCGTTCCGACAAATCTGCCCTGAGATCTCCAGCGCGAATTGAGACTCTTGGAGCGCCGATCTCCTTGGCTGGCTCAATATAATAGTTTGCAGCGCAAAGCTGGACCCGAGCTCTTCCACTGATCAAATGGCTGTTCTGATCGGGTTGCTCTATCGGTCTGTCATCGGCATCGACGATGATGTAACCCGCATTGTGGAGCTGAGCGGCGGCATCGGTTTTCTGACCCCACCCGCCATTGAGCTGCGTCTTGCCGCGCAGGAAGCCAACGATCGGCTTGGAGGGATAGACCCGACCGGGCCGCGCGCGTGTTGAGCGCACCCAATAGTCACGTGGCTCGCCAAAGGCCTCGAAGATGGCGGCGTGCTCACCCGACTGGCGATAGCTGTCATAGGCGTCCATCGCCGCCTCGATCGCTTTGCGCGAAAAGGTCGCCACATCTTCTTCCTTGTAATTGTGGACGATCCACAGTGCGCTTTGCACGTCGATCATGTCGCGTGGTGCCAGCCCCCGGTCCGCAAAAGCGCGGCGCACGGTCTGCATGAAGCGCCATTCGTCGCGATAGGTGTCGGCCATCGACGCATGATCGGGAAAGCGGCTGCCAACCGCTTCCAGCCAGAGATCCTGGCGCACCGAATGGCGGATGTAGATGCCGTCATTAGGAGCGAGATGGAGGAACAGGAATTCGGCGATCTGGCGCGCCGGATCGGGCTTACCGTCCGGGACGGCCGCAATCCACGCGTCAACAAAGGCCTCCAGCGCCGAGGCGTGACCGTCCGCTGCGCCAAGCGCGGCGTCGATAAGCGCGCGCAAGGCCGGCCAGAGCTGCTCGCGATTGGCGTTGCCCTTGGGCGACATCGGCCAATAGGCGCGCCATTGCAGCAGATTGCTTTTGGCCAGCGCGGTGTTGACGGCATCGGCCAGTTCCTGGTCGGAACCGGCTTGTTCGATCGCCGTCTTGAGCTCGGCAGCAATCGCCAATTTGTAGGTCCGCTCCGCCTCGTCGAAATGCGGATCGGGCGGGTCAAACCGCTCGAAAGCGGGAAAGAAATGGCGGAGCCGCTCGATCCAGCGCGTGATCGCAGCCGGATTGAGCATCAGCGCATCGCCGGACTGCAACAGCACCGCGATCAGCCGGCGCAGGGTTTCGGCATCTTCAATCCTCACGACAAAGCAGTCAGCGTCGCCAAAGGACCAGTCGCGGCTGAGGGCGGAATGCCGACCGCCATCCTTCATGCCGCGCTGATAGGGGCGCAGCTCGGTGGCAAAGCCATTCGCCTCGGCAGAATCGCGCCATTTTATGTGCAGAAAGACGTTGGATGGATTCTGGATTTCCCACACGAGCCGCTCGCCAGCGCCAAATTCGAGCGACACCATCTTCTTGGTGATACCCGCGCCCGGACGAAGCCCCGAGCTGCGCAATACCTCGAAAAGCGCTCTTCGCAGTGGAATGGAGCCTTCGCGCTCATTTTCATCGAGGCGTGCCTCGAAATTCTCCCACATTCAAACGTCTCCAAATTCAGGCAATGCGCATAGCGTGTTCACCAACCGCATCTGCTCAACGGTGTTGCATTTTGCTTCGCGCAGCCGCGGTGCGCCGAAGACGAGCGCCAGGCCTTTGGCGCGCGAGACAGCGACATTGATGCGGTTGAGCGAGAACAGGAAATCCATGCCGCGCGGGGTTTCCTCGACCGAGGAGGCGGTCATGGACACCAGGCAGACGGGTGCTTCCTGCCCCTGGAACTTGTCGACCGTGCCGACACGAATGCCAGCGGGCAAGGCGTCCTGCAGGGCATTGACCTGCGCATTGTAGGGCGCAACGACGATGATATCGGCGGGCTCAAGGGCGCGTGTTGTCCCATCCTTATCGGTCCAGCTTCCCGAGAGCAGATCGTCGATCGCCGCCTGAATGGCGGCAACTTCCTCGGCTGCGATCTGGGCATTGCCTTCATGGGCGACCGACACCCAGAAAGCACCAGCTTCAGGAAAGCCCGTCCCGCGGACTGCCTGGACGGCTGTATCGGGTGCGCTAACGAGCCTGCCTTCATAGACCTGCTGCGAAATAAACCTGCAGACATCGGGATGCATGCGGCGCGAGACCGGCAGGAAGATGCCGCGATCGGGCGGAATGGTGGCGTGCTCGCCCAGCATCCATTCGAGACAGGAAAGGTTGGCCGGATCGGGATGGGCACCCTGGATGACCTGCGGCAATTGCCGCGGATCGCCGACCAGAACGATGTTGCGCGCGCAGCGTCCCATGGCGACCATATTGGCCAGCCCCACTTGCCCGGCTTCATCGATGAAGAGCCAGTCGAGCGCCTGCTCGTGCTCGGATCGGGCAAAAAAGAAGGCGGTGCCGCCGACCACATGGGCGCGGCCCCAGAGGGAATCGTCATTGGCCGTCGAGCGGATGATGCCGGTACAGTCGTCCGGATAACCGTCTTCGCCGCTGCTGACCTTGTGCCCGATGCACAGGCCCGGGACAGCATCGCCATCATCTTGCGCGGCAAGACACCCCATCAGCACATTGCGGATCGCCTCATGGCTGTTCGAGGCCACGCCAACACGGTGCCCCTGGCGTACCAGCGCAAGGATTGCCCGGGCGGTGACATAGGTCTTGCCGGTTCCCGGCGGTCCCTGGATCGGCAGCACCGTGCCATCCATGGCGGCGATCGCTGCGATCGTGCCGGTCAAGGGATCGGCGCCATCGAGCAGATCGGCGCGCGGTCCCGTCACCAGACGCGGGGCCGTGCGCGCCAGCAGATCATCGAGCGCCGTCAAGCGGCGCACGCCGCATTGATCGTCGATTACATCGCGCAGGGCCGCGGCAATGACGTCCGTATTGAGCGGCCAATCGGGGTGGAGCGTCAGGCGATCGGTCAAGAGATGCGCCTTTGCCGCCCCCGCCTTGATCGCGATGATCCGCTCGGAGCGGTCGAGCTCTTCGATGCTGACAGTGGCCGGCGGCCCGTCAATGACCGGGACCGTCGCTTTGCGGCCGGCCCGCAGCTTGGTCTCCTGGAGCGGAAAGCGATAACGGCGCAGCACCGAGCGTTTGACGGGTTCTGCCGGATCAATGGCTTCCAGACCGGCCAGTGCATCGAGATCGTCGATCAGCTCGTCCTCGTCCTTGCCGGCGCTGTCGAAGACCGCCCATTGCGCAGGCTTGGCCTCGCGCTTGTGAAACAGGCCGAGGTTGAACAACATGTCTTGCCGCTCCTGCGGCAGACCGGATGCGGCAAGCTTCGCGCGCAAGGCCTGCGTATCGGCGTCTTCCTCGACTTCCTTGTCGCCGGCATCCACTGCCAGTATCGGCCAGGGCGCAGCGGGGCGGATGCTCACCAACCAGTCGCGCAGCTCCTCGGTCGAGATACAGTCGATGCGGTTATAGTCTTCGATCTCGTCGAGGATCGTTTGTTCGCCGGTTTCGCGCCAGCGCTCATAGGCCACGACCGAGCCGCCGGCAGTTTTGACCTCACCTTCGCGCACCCGGCCATAGAAGGCTTCCATCGACTTGATCGAGTAATTGGCTTCCGAGCCGATCAGCGCGCCGCGCACCACCGCGAAAAGATCGACAAAGCGCCGCTCGCGCAGCAGGCGATCGAGAAAGGCCTCGCCGATTCCATACTGTGTGGTCAGCCGCCGCAAGGCGGTGATCTCATAGGGCGCATAGTGATAGATGCGCGCTTCGGGATGGGCCGCGAGCCTTTGCCGGAAAAACTCCAGAAGGCCCGCCAAAGCCCGTGCTTCGGCGCCGTGATCATGTGCCCAGAAAGCCTTGAACTGGCCATCGAACCAGACGCCGTGGAGATATTCGAGCCCGCCTTCGTAATGCGGATCGCCCTCGATATCGTAGAAAAGATCGCCCGGCTGCGGCGCGGGCAAAAGATCAAAGCCTTTGCCGGGTTCGGCCTCGCGCAACTCGAAGGCCGGCGCCCCGGTCTTGCGGGCGTGCTGCAGATGCGCCTGTGTCACCAGCCGCGCCCGGGTGGTCTCGGCCATGCCGCGGATGGGATGATCGAGCCCGGCCAGCCGCTCCATGGTGGTGATACCAGCCGCCTCGAGCTTCTTGACCTGGGTCCGGGTAATATTGGCAACGTTGAACAGGCTGTCTTCGGCCTGCCACTGGCTTTCGCAGTGATCGCCCCAGCGGCAAAGCCCACAATCGGCACAAGGGATCGGCCGGGTCGGCACCGGGTTTTCGAGGAATGCCTCGAGCCGCTGACGCGCCATGCGCGCATAGGCCTGATAGTCCGCGAGCCGTAGCTGCACCCGGCTGCCATCACCGAGTTCGACATGGGCGAATTCAGGGGCGACGCCCTGAATCTTGGTCAGCAAATCCGAATAGAGCACCAGCTGCAGCACATGTTTGGGATGGGGCCGGCGCTTGAGCTTGGTATCGGTGACTTCGTAGCTGAAGGGGCCGAGATCGGACGGGCGCTCGACGCGCTCGATAAAGTCCGACCAACCGCCCCAATTGTCGCCCAGCAGCGCCCCCTGGAAGACGATCTGCGGCCCGCTTGCCAAAGCCTCCCGGGTTGTCTGCGCATTCTCGGCAAGATCGGACCGGTCGATTTCGATCACCGACACATTCGATGCCTTGAGCTTGGCCAGATGGGCAGCTTCGTGGGCATCGCCCTGCTTCTGGAGCAGCGCGGCATCTTCGGTATCTTCGCGCGGCACTGGCCCCTTACCATGCATATAGGCGAGATCGAGCGCGGTCGCGTGAGCGCAGCCCATGAACCGCATCAGATCTGATGCGGACAAGAGTATCCGATCCCCCTCAATAGTTCGCATTACCGCCCCCTCGTCGAACGCAATCTCCAACAAGACTTGCATCTCGACAGATTGCACGTTCAGCCATAGCGTGCGTGGGTGTCAATATCTGACATAGTCTGTGACCAGGATTTGGATCATGTCGTTCGCCAAGGCTCAGGACCTGATCAGGCTGGCGCGTCTGGCCGCCACGCGGCGGATGGGCATCGGCCTCGATGAGATCTGCGAGGAATTCGGCATTTCGCATCGCACGGCGCAGCGCATGACCGATGCGCTGGAGACTGTATTCACCAATGTCGAAGCGGTGGATGGTGACGACCGTCGGCGGCGCTGGCGTGTTGCCGACCCAATGCTCGACCGGCTTCAGACCCGCCAGGAAACGGCGGTCGAAGCGCTGGAGATTGCCGGACGAACGGCGCGCGGCGATGGCCGGCTACGCCACGCGGCGGCACTTGAAGACATACGCGATGGATTGCTCGCGCGGCTGACACCAAAGGATGCGCTGCGCACCGAAGCCGACGTTGAGGCGGTCCTGTTGGCGATGGGTTCGGTGACGCGCCCCGGCCCGCGCGTCAATCTTGCCCCGGCGGTGCTCGATGCCGTGATCGAGGGACTGCGCGGCCCGTTTCGTCTGCGGCTGCGCTACCGCGACGAGAATGCGCCTGAACGGATCATCGAGCCGCACGGGCTTCTGCTGGGCCATCGCAGCTATCTGGTGGCGCGCCAGCCGGCTCGCGGCGAAGACATGTTGAACTTCCGGATGGACCAGATCCTGAGCGCCCAGCCCCTGGATGAGAGCTTCAGCCTGATGCCCGGCTTTTCGCTGGAGGACTATGCGGCGCAATCCTTCGGCGTCTATCAGGACCCGGCGCAATATGACGAGGTCATCTGGCGGTTTGCGCCGCACGCCGCAGCAAGGGCGGCCGAGTTCTGCTTTCACCCAAAGCAAACCGTTGAGGTGCAAGAGGATGGCGGGCTCATCGTGCGCTTTCATGCGGCAGGCTGGCTCGAGATGGCGTGGCATCTCTATCAATGGGGCGATGCGGTCGAGGTTATCGCGCCCGAGGAGCTGCGCACGCTGGTCGAAAATCACCGCAGGAGCGATTTTGGCGCCCTGCCATAAGGCAACAGGAACGAAGCCGAATGACCACAAAGACGGGCCTCACCCATGCAGAACTGAAAACCAAGCAGCGCGCGATCCGCGAAGGCTTTCCGCAAACGATGGGTCTGCGCGTACATCGCGCTATCAGCTGGATCGGCCGCGCCGAGACCTGCGGGACCGACAACGACGCCAAATTCATCTTCCTATGGATCGCGTTCAACGCCGCTTATGCCGACGAGGGCGAATTCCAGACCATCCAGCCGGGCGAACGCGCCGCCTTCGCCGATTTCTTCGGAAAGTTGATCGCGCTCGACGAGCAGCGTCGTATCTATGGGGCGATCTGGCAGCGCTTTTCCGGACCGGTGCGGCTGCTGATGGAGAACCGCTACGTCTTCAATCCGTTCTGGCAGGCACCATAACGGCATTGCCGGCTTCGAGGATTGGGAAGAGCGTTTCAAGGCCTCCTCGCGCGCCTTCGCGCAGGCCATCCAGAGCGGTGACACCAAGCGCGTGCTCAGCTTCGTCTTCGACCGGCTATACGTGCTGCGCAACCAGCTCGTTCATGGCGGCTCGACCTGGAACAGCGGCATCAACCGCACCCAGGTCCGCGATGGCGCCGCGATCCTCGGCTTCCTGATGCCGGTCTTCACCGATCTGATGATGGACAATCCCGACAAAGACTGGGGCAAGCCCTTTTATCCGGTCATTCCTTGATAGCCAGCAAGGCATCGGTGGAGCGGATCGTTCGCAGCCTTATCCAGCAGTCGCAAAGGAGAACGGCCGCATATATCGGCCGCTGGTCTGGAAGATGCCTGAGGAAATATGCTGGAGGCGAGAAATCGTCGGATTGGTAAGTTCGGACGCATGATAGGGGATGATCACGTGGGCTTGGGCGCGTGAGATCGCCACATTGATTAGCCGATCACCTTCCTTCCCACGGAGAAAACTGGACGTTGCGTCGACCGGATCAAAAATGATCACCTTGCGCTCGCTTCCCTGCGCGCGATGGACTGTACTGACGGAGATCGTCGGGTGCCGGCGTTTCAGAAAACTCCTGATCAGGGTCCGTTGCGCACGGAAAGGCGTGAGGATGAGAACGTCATCCGCTTCAATGTAAGAGCCCGTAAGATGATCAATAATCGTCTCGACCATTTTGGCCGACTGAAAACGGATGAAGCCGCCGTAATTCTGCGAGTACTGGTAGGGCTCCGACACTTGCTCGAAACACACGCGCGGAACTTCACGCCCGTTCACGTAATACGGACTGCGATACACCTTCCAGGCCTTGTCCCGTTGGGCCTTGCGGCAAACCGTCAACTCACCTTTGTAGAAGGTTCTGCTCACCGCATGGCAGATCCCCATGGCCATACGGGACTGTTCGTTCAGAAACGTGGTGGGCGCATGGGCAAATAGATCAAAGGCAGTCTTTGCGAGCAGATTCCGATGGACCTGACCGTCAGACTGGACAATCGGCGAAAGCTGCTTGGGATCGCCGGCAAAAATCGTTTGCTGCCCCAGTGCCGGAACCATGAGGGCCGCCGGCCCTATTATCTGACTGGCTTCGTCGCAGATGACGAACGGCCATGGCCCTGCGGCCCTCAAGACATGATGCCACTTGATCGCCGTGGCGACAGTGATCCCTACAACACGGGCGCTATGGGCGACGCTTTCGATATCCGCGCCAAGCTCCTTGCGTGCGGCCGCCAAGCGATCCTTCCATCGGACATATTCGGCAATCTTGCTTTTTGATGGTTCGGATGCCTCCAAAAGCAGAAATTCCGTGACTTTCTGGTCCAGTCCGGCGGCCAGAAGATGGGGACGGTCAACATATTTGCGCGGATCGAAATGCGCGCCGACCCGCTTCATCTGCTTGGCGATGTCGGGGCGCCCGGTTTTGGTCAACCAGTCATCGATAGACAAAAGAGCCGTGTCCACCGCCACGTTGGTCGGCCCGATGACCAATAGGCGCGCTTTGCTGAACCGCCGCAGAAGATAAGTGCCCAGCGCGCCAACCGTAAACGTCTTGCCGGTTCCGGGCGGGCCAATCACCACCGAGCACCGGTATGCGGCATTTTGAACGGCAGTTTTCTGCCGCTCGCGCAGCTCGTCGAATTCAGGACCAAGCGGACGAATTTGCTGAAGCGGTTCGGTTTCTTCTTTGGACTGGCGCAATCGCTTCGCCGCCAGCTTGCCCATTTCCCCGCCCCACATATCGATAAGCGGGCCAAGAAAATCTCCGGGGAACAACCAAAGTGTGTCGCCGATATTGGGCTGCCCGCCGGACGCCGGCAACACGATGATGCGCTCGAGGTCCGCATCGACGACCTTGATCACGCCTGCATATTCAAGTTCCGCACCCCATTTAACACGCACGCCTTCCAAGGCTTCGTCAATGGCGACACGGTTACGGCCTTTGAGCGGCTTGACGCTCAAAACCAGATAGTGCTCCTCCCAGAAAACGGAGGCAATCTCCAAGCCCCCGCCCTTTTGAGTGAGACGACGTTCTGCTTCCAAAGCAGTCTGTATGGATTGTCGGGTAATCGCCATGAGTCGGTCAGGCCACCAACTTTAATGCGCGAGAACCCACCCCGCCCCCATTTGTCATGCAGTAACGCCCACGACCTCCATCAACTTCCCATAGTCGGTAACAACGTCATATTTGACGCGATCTTCAGTCACCTGCCGGCTGATCTCATCGAAGAACTTGCGGGCACACGCAATCTTCGTGTTCTCGATCTCCCGCATCTTCATGGACGACATCGTGCCCTTCGTTTCCGCGACGAAGTAGATGTGCCTGACGCTGCCGGCCCTGAACGAAAGAGCCCAGTCAGGATTGTAATCGCCTACGGGGGTTGGGATCAGGAAACCGCGCGGCAACTTGGCGTAGACGACGACTTCGCTGCTCGTATCGAGCTCTTTGACGAAAGCCCGTTCCACATCCGAGTCTGTGATCGCGTAATCATAGACATGATTCTTGAGCTTCGCCGTGGCGCGCGAGAAATCCTGCCCGGTCTGGTTGGCGGTGAAGATGTCGACATCGTACTTTTCGTCGACTTCGTCATAGGCCAGACGCTCGATCACCATGGCGGCCTTCTGTTCGGCGATGATGCGCGAAGCTTCGGAGATGAAGTGCTCGGGGTTGCTCTTGAACTGCCCGAAAACCGCAGCCTCGATTTGGCCAAGGATGGTCGCGGCGGTGTCTCGTGTCAGCTGCGCGTTTTCAGCCAGCTTCCCGACGAGGTCGTACTTCACCAGAGAGTGGATCGAGTCCCCCTGCTGGGTAGTCGTGTTCGTGACGGTAAAACCATCACCCCCGCGAAGCTGATCGTCGGTCAAACCGTCATTCTGCACACCAACCTGAACGGTGTATTGCAGCGGAGTAACCCGCAGCTGGCTATCCAGCGCGCTGACGCACTTGCGGATCAACTCCGCAGAATCGAATTCGACCCGATAGACCGCCTTGCGATTGATCCGCTTCCATAGCTCCTGGAATTCCTTCTTCTCGAAGTTTGCATTGAGCGGATTGGTCTTGGGCTTGCGGCCATCGCCGATGTCCGGAAGCTGAGAGTCGCTGAAGACACCATCAATGAGCCCGAATACCTGCTCGGCGTGAGGCTTCAGCTCGTCGGGTAGCTCAGCCAATGTTCCAGCCGCTTTGGCCTGGTGATAGGCGTCGGCGATCTGGTCGGCATCATCGGTGTAGTCGTTCTTCACCAGATAGCGGTAGATCTGCTTGGCCATTGCGGCGCTCACCTCGACCGGACCTTGTTCGGTCGTGATCGTCTTGCCGGTGAAATAAGCCTCCGTCGCCTGCCGCGGACGCGACGACAGGGTTTCGGCAATCTCCTTCTGCAGGCCCGCAACGAAATTCTTGTAGCTTTCGCTCGCCACCACGGTCAGCACGTTGATGTCGTGCACGACGGCCGGATGGTCCATCCGGTCTCCATGCTGGTCAACGCTCAGCCGAAGGCCGCGCCCGACTTCCTGGCGGCGAGAAATGGTGTTGTCACTGTGCTTGAGCATGCACATCACGAAGACATTCGGGTTGTCCCAGCCTTCCCGAAGAGCCGAGTGGGAGAAAATGAAGCGGGTCGGCTCCGCAAACGAGAGCAGTCGCTCCTTGTCTTTCAGGATCAGGTCGTAGGCATCCACATCGTCTGAATCCACCGACCTGGCGCCGACGGCCGGGTCCTTCAGGCGATTGGTCTTTTTGTCGATCGAGAAGTAACCATTGTGGGTCTTCGCCGCATCGATCCCGGCCAGATAGGCCCGGTAGGCCTCATTATCGATTGCCAGCTCGGACAGGTATTCGTCCTTCAGCAGCGCGTACTCTTCCTCGAAGACCCGCGCATACTCGCCCTTCTCGTCGGCTTCGTCGTAGTCGCGGTACTTCACAACCTCGTCGATGAAGAACAGCGACAGCACCTTAATGCCCTGTGCGAAGAGCTGCTTTTCCTTGTCCAGATGCGCCTTGATCGTCTCACGGATCTGGATGCGGCGGATGTCGCGCTCGGAGACATCGCCGTTCGCCTCACCAGCGCGCAACACTTCGCCATTCGTGAATTCGACCGTGTCGTTGACGGCGTCGATCTGGCTGATCGTGAACCCGCGATACTGGTCCAGCTCGCCCGACTCCACAAACAGGTCGTCGCGGAACTCGAGCCGCCGAAGCTGGCGCTTGATCTCGCCCGACTTCAGCTTCACCTCCATCTCGATCCGTGCCACGGGCGCCTTCTTCGAGATGTCGATGCCTTCGAGATAGAGATAGGCGTTGGTGCCGGCCAGCCCGCGGGTCTGGATGCCGCGCACCGCGATCTTCTTGACCAGCTTCTGGTTATAGGCGTCCAGCGCGTCCAGCCGGTGAACGCGGTTGTGCTGGGTGCGGTGGGTCGCGGAGTAGCGCAGGATGAATAGCGGCTTGAATTTCGGCAACGCCTCCATGGTCGCCGCGCCTTCCATCTTCTGCGGCTCGTCCAGGATCAGAATCGGCCGGTTGGAGGCGATCACGTCGATGGGCTTGCGCGACTGGAAGTCGTCCAGCTCCTCGTAGATGCGCCGGTTGTCGGCCCCGCGCGCGCTGAACGCCTGGATGTTGATCACCATCACGTTGATGCCGGCGTCGGACGAAAAGCTCTCCAGCTCGTGCAGGCGTTTGGAGTTGTAGATGAAGAACCGCGCCTTCTTGCCGTAGCTCTCGGTGAAGTGCTCGGCCGTGATCTGCAGCGATTTATAGACCCCTTCGCGAATGGCGATTGACGGCACCATGATGATGAACTTCGACCAGCCATAGCGCTTGTTCATCTCGAAGATGGTCTTGATGTAGCAATAGGTCTTGCCCGTGCCGGTCTCCATCTCGACATCGAGGTGCACGCGGCTCGCAGCCAGCGCGTCGCGCTTGTAGCTGGCCGCGACGGGCACACGCTCGCCCCGGGCGTTGAAGGTGGTGAAATCCGTCAGCGATTGTGAGACGGGCAGATTCTGGCGCCGCTGGACCTTCTGGATGTTCTCCAGGATCTGAACGTCGGTCAGGGCGAGGTCGGCGTTCTTGAAACCTTCCTCGAAGGCGCTGGCCTGCGCCTTGCGGCCGGGGTCGATGCGGTAGGTCAGGCCAGAGGTCATGGGCTGACCGGCGAAGCAGTCGACCACGTCGTTGACGGCATTGGTCTGATAGGGCTGGACCTTGAACTTGAGCTTCATGACCGGCCTCAGATCGACTTGACGTCGGTGGTGGGCGAGAGCTGGCGGAAGATCTGTTCGACGTTGATCTTCACCGCGTCCGAGACGAAGCCGTTGTCCCGGAAGACGACGCGCAGCGGCTCGTGACCTGCCAGCTCCTTCACCAGATCCTCGGTGATGCCGCGGTCGAAGCAGGCGACAAGGGCGTTGTCGTCGACGAAGAACACGGACTTGCCCTGCACCGTCTCGCGGCGGATGGGCAGCGTCAGGTCCACGCCCCAATCGACCAGTACTTGGAACAGCAGGTCCTCGGCCGTTCGGCCTTCCTTCACGTTGTCGACCATGTCGAGCAGGTCGGATTGCTTCAGCTCATCCGGCCGGTAGTAGACGTCCTTCATGTTGGACGTGTCGACCTTGAGCACCCGGAAGCCGACATCGCGGTTCCAGTCGGGATGGCACTCGCCTTCGAGGATTTTCTTGCCAGCGCGGCGGATGCGTTCTTTCGCGATCTCAGCGATATCACGATAGCCCGATTGTGCAGCTTCCGACTTTTCATCGCACGGTTCTGGCCACTGGATCATTATGAATGATCTGTTGCCACCGTCCTCGGCGTTTAAGTCCATAGCTGCATGTGCGGTTGTTGCAGAGCCTGCAAAGAAGTCCATAACGCGCGTATGTTTTGATCGCTTTAGTTTAATAAGAAACTTTAGGAGTCCTGTTGGCTTTGCGAAGCTAAACGGAATCTCTAACGCGTTCAGTTCTTTTGTGCCTTGTGAGTTTGGAAATTCGTAAATTATGTCTTCAGGGTGAAGTGTGGACTCGGCATCCTCATCAAAGTAGACCTTCGGATAAATGTTCCACCTCGACTGATTTCCATTTTCGTCGAGAAGCGGGTTTCGGTCCGACCCTTCAGTGAAAATGAGCAAGTCCTTTTGCTTGAGGTAGGTGTCCACCGACCACCTCCAAACCTTGTCCTTATTAGACTTTGGCTTTACCTTGGACCCATCTCTCTTTATGGCTTATCCCGTTAGCTCCGGAACCACTACATGTTGTGCTTTGGAAGCGATCTAATTCTTTGAATGAAATTGCAGCTTAAGGCGATTCGGTCGGTGACCCCGCCGATTTCGTGTCGACTTCACAGATTTGCTTGATACGCGGATCGAGTTCGGCAAGGACGCTGCCGAGATGCGGCCGTCACATAGTTGCAGACACCCTGCCCGTACCTGCAGCGGCATCGAAATAAGGATCGAAAACGAACGCTGACCGTTCGCGGGCAAGGACAGGGCGAGGCGGACGTCTTTTGCGGTAACGCCGCCGCTCCCGCGGCTCGATGTCGACGATCTCCTGGGCCTCCTTGAGGCGGAACCCCCGCTCTATTAGCCCAACAAGAAGGCGCTGCTTGTCCGCCGAAGATCGCGGCCGTTGCCGCAGCCACTTTTTGACCATGTAGAGGAACCTGTTGGCGATTATGTCCTCGTAGGGCTGCGGCTGCATTGCCATCCCGAGCCCTAGCAGACGGTCGAACGAGGATCGATAATGCCTTCGGCGGTTGAAGCGATAGACGAATTCCTGGAGATAGACATTGGCATGGTCAGGCCGAAGGCCGTGATACACGCCCATCGCCCAGCGCTTCAAGTTCGAGAAGACGCGGTGAATTTGTTTCAGGACTATATGCGCTGGGATGTATTTCGGCAGTACGTTTTCGTCGTGCAGACGACCCGGAATCCGGCGATAGGCCGTGTTCCCGTCGGTCATAATGATAGTGCCTTCTCGCGTGTTGCGCAGCACAAAGGGATGCAGTTCGGCGCGACCCCATCCTTCGATCACCTCGAGCCGGATGCGGCCCATCTTGCCGTAGTCCAGACATTCCACGGCCCCGGCGATCATGATCTTTCCGATCTTGCTCCTGCCTCGGCCGTCGTTGTCGATCGGATCGGTTTTGCGGCGGAATGGCATCTGTGTCTCGTCGACTTGGACCACCTCGTCCTCACCTCCGAGCGGTTCCCTATTGGGATCCACCATCGCCCTGCGCAATTTGTGGAGGAGCAGCCACGCTGTCTTGTAGGAGCCAATCCCGAGCTTCCCCTGGAGCTGCAGCGCGGAGATCCCGTTGGAGTGCGTCGACACCAGATGTGCCGCCAGAAACCATGTCCGCAGAGGCAAGTGCGTCTTGTGCATCACCGTGCCCGCGATCACGGATGTCTGCTTGCGGCAGCGCACGAAAACGCCATCGTTGTCGGGCAACTGGCCTGCGCACTCCCAAACCCAAGGTTTGCCTCTTAGCTTCCAGCCCTTCTTGCAGCCGCAGTCAGGGCAGACGAACCCATCGGGCCACCGTTTCCTGGCCAGGTAGGCAGCACATGACCAGTCGTCGGGGAACATCGTCTGGAACTGTTCCAGCGATGGCGGACGGTCGTTCTTCCAGCGGAAAACCTGCTGATGGCCCATGCATGGGCATCTAGCACGGCAGGGGAGGCGATGCGATTGAAACCACTAGATATGGTTAAACCGGAGCTAGAGGGATAAGCCATCTCTCTTTTCGTTCGGGAATGTCTCTCCAGGTGGGATAATCAAGCTGCCATCTGGGGCTTCAATATAATACCTTTGATTAGGTCGAGAATCTAGAGACGGCTGGTAAAGCGACGCACCGCTTTTCTTGTATTTTCTACCGTCCTCATCTATGAACTTATAGTCTTCCTCTTCTCTTTCCTTCGGTATTCCGAATTCCGGGAGAAATTCGATATTCTTCGCATACACAAGAATATAGTCCTTGGTTGGTCTAAAGTGTGTTCCTTTATCAGATGTTCTTTTTGCTACACGCGTCACTTGCGAAACAAAGTTCTTACTACCAAAAATCTCATCACATATCTTTCGAAGATTATCGATTTCATCCTCTCCAATGCTGATGAAGATTGCACCATCATCAGATAGAAAGTTCCTTGAAATCTTGAGGCGCGGATATATCATCTTGAGCCAATCTGAATGAAATCGGCCACTAGATTCTTTGTTGGCGACTAGCGACTTACCTTCATCCGTTTCCTGGGCTGTCTCCAAATAGAAGCTGGATGAAGACTTCTGAAATTTGTCCATGTAAATCAGATCACTTCCCGTGTTGTACGGTGGATCGATGTATATGAAGTCGATGCGACCTAAATACGACTCTTGTAGGGTCTTGAGCACGTCGAGATTGTCGCCCTCGATGAAAAGGTTCTTAGTGTTCTCGAAATCCACGCTTTCCTCGCGATACGGGCGCAATGTCTTAGCAATCGGCGCGTTTGCCAGCGCCAATGCCTCCCGCTTCCCCGGCCAATCTAACCGATACCGCTCCTGCGGCCCCTCCACGATGTGATCACTCAATTCCTGACGCAGCTGATCGAAGTCCACCGCCAGACGCAGCTTGCCCGTCTTCTCGTCCCGCGCCTCGGTCACGCAGCCGGGAAACAGCTCACGGATCTTCGCGATGTTCTCCTGGCTCAGGTCAGGGCTGTGCATCTTCAGCTTTTCCATGCTCGTCTTCTCACTTCGTCGCGGCGGCGCTGCGGTTTCCCGCCGTCAGCCGCTCCAGTTTCTCTTTGGCAGCGCGCAGCTCGGCATTGATCGCCACGCGCTTGTTGAATTGCTTCTCGCGCGCCAGCCGCGCCTTGATCCGCTCTACCTCACGCACTTGGTGCTGAATCGCCTCGGCCTGCGCGATGCGCTCTTCCAGCGACACGGGGCGCTCCGCCTCGGCAGGGGCGAAGGGCGTCTGCGGCGCCTCACCCATGCCGGGGATCAACCGGGCCGTCTGACCGGCCAGCAGCCGCTCGTACAGCGCGCCCATGTTCAGCGCCACGGGAAGCGGAGTGCGCGGCGAATCCTCGGGCAGCCAGTCGCCGTGGAAATGGTCGCCCACCACCCAGCGGGCGCTGTCGGCCTCGCTCGGCCTTTTGTAGGCCGCAGCCAGCCTGACGCGGCCGCCATGGGCCAACTCAAAGATCAGCGGAAAGGGGATGGCCTTGTCGATGGCGCGCAGCACATCACGGTCGAGCGTCGCGGTGCGCGCGGTGATGCGGAAGACCTGTATCTCGGCCACCTGCTTCGTCGCCGTCAGATTGACCGTCTCGGGCGCCAGCTTGTGCGACCAGACGATCTGGTCCACCTCGCGCACGAAGAGCTCCTTGAGGCCCGTGTTCGTCCCGGCGTGCTCGTAGATCTTGGTCTTGGGGATCACGCGCCCGAAGGCTGCGGCGCGGGGCCAGTCGTAGAGTGTCATGCGCCACCCCCTTCGATGACCAGGAAGGCGATCAGCTCGAAATCGTCCAGCCCCTTGATGGTGTGGGTCAGCGCCGTGGTTCGCCCGCCGCTGAACAGGCTATCGATGTCCTTCTCTTCCTTCACCTCGATCATCGATCGGATCGCGCTGGACAGCAGGTCGGAATAGCGGCCCATGTTGCGCCCGTCATCCGTGCGTTCGTTAAAGATACGGCAGACGTCGTGGACTGGCTCGTTCCGCCCCTTGCAATTGGACCGGATCAGGTCGAGCAGGCGCTTTACCTCGGTGTGGTCGGCAACGATTTGGCCGTCGTCGCCGATGTAGACCAGGTAGTAAGGGTGTAGCCGGTTCTGCTGGTTGACGTTCACGCTCTCGTGGATGTTCTTCAGCGCGAAGATGACGCCTGGCAGCAGGCCCAGCTCGGGCTGAGCGGGAACAACGGCGTGCATGCCGAAAGGCACGTTGTCGAGCTCGCCATGCTCCTTGACGTAGTTGAGCAAGTCCATCCGGAAATCATTAAGCCCGAGATCCGTGATCGAGATGCCGGCTTTCACATCCTCGAGCTCGATGACCTCCTCCTGGAGCCGCTTGAGCTGCTCCTTGCGATAAGCGATGTCACTCGACTTGGCAGTAAGCACATTGTCATCACCAGTGGCCGTGATGTCTGTGATCACCATCCGGTTCTCGACGCGTTCCTTGAGGTTGATGTATTCGTCGAGCGTGATGTCGGGCCAGTAGTTGACAAGCTGGATCTGGCTGTTCGGGGAGCCGATACGGTCAATCCGCCCGAACCTCTGGATGATGCGCACCGGGTTCCAGTGGATGTCGTAGTTGACCAGGAAATCGCAGTCCTGAAGGTTCTGGCCTTCCGAGATGCAGTCGGTGCCGATAAGGATGTCCAGCTCTCCTGGCTCGTTCGGCAGGACGATGGCCTTTTCCTTCGACCGCGGAGAGAACAGCGTCAGAACGCTCTGGAAGTCGTAGGGCTTCTTGAGCGTCGTCTTGGGCGCGTCCGACCCGGTGACCTTGCCGACATGCAGCCCGAGCTGTGCGGCGAAGGGCGCCAGGTTGTCGAAAAGGTAGTTGGCTGTATCGGCAAAGGCCGTGAAGACCAGAACCTTCCTGTTTCCGGGGTTCAGCGGCTCGTCGACCTTATGCCTGATGAGGGCGAGCAGGTGCTGGAGCTTGGCGTCGTCCGCCGGTTTGACCTTTTCCATCGAGGCGATCAGATCTTCGATCAGGACGAGGTCCGCAGCCAGGTCGTGCTTCCATGATGGCAGATCCATGTCGGCTAGGCTGATCTGGACCTTCTTTCCGACAGTGAACTCGTCGAGGCCGGAGAGGTCATCGTCCTCCGGGTCGAAGTCGCTCATTTCGGCAAGGTAGTCGCTGACGCTCTCGCTTCGTCCGGTTTTCTCGAACTGGCCTATCGCGTCGAGCGTGCGCGAGATGTTGGCGCCGAGAGACCGAAGCGTGAGCCGGAACGCGGCGACCGAACTCTCTAAGCGTTTCAGCAGGTTGGTTGTCATCAGCGCCTGAAGGCTGCGCTCTCGATCGGCCTGTCTGAGCTTGCCGCGTCCGCCCTCGACCTGCGTGTCATAGATCTCCTCATACTTCCGCAGACGGCTGGGCAGGATGTAGCTGATCGGGGCGTAGACCGCGAGCTTCAGTACCGAAAGCTGCGTGAAGATGTCGTTGAACCCCATCACGTCCGACCGCTCGGTGATTGGGCGATGATAAGAGAGCGGCTTGCGCCTTTGGGGAAACTTCCCGATGTCCTTCGTATCGTAGAAGGTCTCGATGTGCTTTCGTGACCGGGCGATGGTGACGGCGTCCAGAAGCTCGAAAAAATCGAAGTCGAGCGCCTTCAGGATCGACGCAGCCGTCCTCTCCTCTGGCGGCAGGGAAGACCATTCATTGAAGGCCTTCTGTGCCCGGCGGAAAATCTCTTCTACGCTGGCCCGTGTCTTCAGATTCTTGCTGAGCGCCTCAGACTGCCCCTCGTACGCGAGCGCAAGCTGATTACGAAGGTCAGTGAACCTGTTATTGACCGGCGTCGCCGAGAGCATCAGAACCTTGGTCTTCACGCCGGCGCGGATGACCTTGTTCATCAGCTTTTGGTAGCGCGTCTCGCGGTCCTTGTAGACATCGTTGTTGCGGAAATTGTGGGATTCGTCGATGACCACCAGGTCGTAATTACCCCAGTTTACGCGGTTAAGTGGGATGCCAAACGACTCGCCGGTCGTGCGCGACAGGTCAGTGTGGCACAGGACATCGTAGTTGAACCTATCCTTGGCGAAGATGTTGGTGGTCAGGTTCGTATTGTAGTTCCGCCAGTTGTCCGCAAGCTTCTTGGGGCAGAGCACGAGAACAGAGCGGTTGCGCAGTTCGTAGTACTTGATGACGGCAAGCGCGGTGAAGGTCTTACCGAGTCCCACGCTGTCCGCGAGGATGCACCCGTTGTATGTTTCAAGCTTGTTGATGATGCCGGTCGCCGCGTCCTTCTGATAGTTGAAGAGCTTGTTCCAGACCACGCTGTCGCGGTAGCCAGTGAGGTCGTTCGGCAGAACATCCTCGTCTACGTCCTCCAGGAAGTCCTGAAAGATGTTGTACAGCATCATGAAATAGATGCGCTCGGGCGAATTCTCTTGGTAGACCGACGCGATATGGTCGCAGACAGCGGCGGTGACATCGTTGAGTTTCTCCGGATCCGACCAAATCTGATCGAACAGCTGGAGATACATTTGCGTGTGACTGGGGTCGTCGAACCGGGTCACGAAATTCGAGACCGCGTCGCCTTTCTGATAACCGAGATCAACGGCCGTAAAGCCGCTGATGGGCATATAGGCCACCCCTCCATCGTTGCTCGCGGCGTGCAGAAACTGCTGCATCGGCGCTTTCGTGGTGTTCGAGCGAAATTTGGCTTTCTTGCGTATCCACTCGGCGCATTCGCGAGCCACAGCACGCTGCGTCAGCTTGTTCCGCAGCTGGATTTCAAATTCGGTCCCATAAAGCCCACTTTCCCGCCGCGACTTTGGGATAAAAAACTCTCGCCGCTCCTTGCGAAAGCGATCGGTGGCTTCGGTGGGTATGAATGTGGGGGCGGTGAAAATGAACTGCAGGCTATCAATCTTTGAAAGCTCTGATTTCAGCGCTTCGAAGGCATAGATCGAGAAGCACGACGCGGCGATTTTTAGCCGTGTTCCGCGCCCGATCGTGCTCTTCAGATCATCTCCGAGAAGCTGAGAGGTATTATCGATGATTTTCATCGACCACCTCCCTGTTCAACAAAACGATCTGTTGATCCTCAGGCCTTCGCGCGTTCGGATCGGTATCAAGCCCGAGACGCCTCAGCGCGTAATAGAGCAACGCCCTGCGCACCTTGATCTTCGTCTTGCCGCCACGCATGCCATAATCGAGCGCAATCACCTTAGCCTGCGTATCGGACAGCTCGGGATGCGGTCCGATCTCCAACGTGATTTCCTCGTTCCAATCGGTGTCGGTGCCGGGCTCCACCCCACTGGGTTTGGAAGCACGCGTTTCGACAATCCGAGCGAGGAGGAAATCCTTGTAGGTTTGGTCGATGCAGCAGAAGGCCCGCGCGTGCCAACGAAAGCCATCTAAGCCGATGGCGTGCGGCGCGATCCAGCGCCAGCGGGGCTCCGGCCGCGAAAGTGACTGATATTTGATCTCGATGGCAAGGTTGTCGCGAATGGCGCCGAGAACGGCCCGCAGCGTTTCGTTCGTGACATCCCGCGCGGGGACAGGTGGGCCACTGTAAGGCGGGAAATGCGCGATCCACGACGCCGCGGCCGGCAATATGCCTTCGGCAACAGAACGCAGCTGCGTGAGATAATGGGCTGCGTCAGGCTTTAAAAAACAGGGCTGGAATGCCTCACTCGCCACATACCGTTTGGCGCTTTTGTCGTAGACCGCGTTCTGTGGGGCGCGCTCCTGATAAAGCGTCAGATCTTTCGATGCTTGCGGCACCGAGACGTCGAAGGCCTCGACGATATCGGATCGGTTGACCCCGCCTTCCCAATAAAGACGAAACTCAATGAATTCGAGCCGGCGCTCTACGCCCCATTTCAGCACCGTTTTGCCCCCCGGCATCGCAAGCATCCCAAAGTCGATAGCAACAAAGACTCGATGGGAATACGGACGTGACCCGTTGAGTTACTATCCTCATCTGGAGGGCAGGTCAATCTACTAGGGACGCGAATGCCGGTGTTCGGTTCAGACCGCGCCGATCAGGACGTGGTTGCGGAGCCCCTTCTGGCCCGGACAAAGCCGCGATCCGTGGCAATGAACCGCTCGAGCATCGGCACGATCAGCTTCACCGGATCCGCCGCGGCTTGACCGCTCTCACGGGCCAGCACTTCCGCATAAGCGGTCAGATCTCGATGGAGCGGTCCGGGCAGCGCCACTGTCACCTTAACGGGTTTGTCCTCGACGATGGGACCCAGTTTCAACTTCGCCATGATCAGCTCCTGTAAGGCTCGAGCACGAGGTCGCGGGTGACAATTACCCGAACCGGAAAACCCGGGCGGATGGTGAGCGTTGGCTCGACCTGCAATTGCCGCTGGATGATCTGCTGCCCAGCCTGATTGATGGTGTCCTGCGCGCCGTCACGGATGGCGCGGATCAGCCGGTCCTCGTCGCTGGTCGCGAGTTCGGTTCCAATGCCGAGTAATGTCGAGAGCCCGGCGGCCTTCATCAGATCCCACCAATGATAGTCGACGCCGTCTTCAAGTCCGGCATAGCCGGCGGCGTCCGCGCCGGGCTGACGCTCCAGCACGATCGAATGGCCATTGGGAAAGACCAACCTGTTCCACACCAGCAGCACGCGCCGCTGACCGAAAGTCACGCCGTCATCGTATTCGCCGATGATGCGGGTGCCCTGCGGGATCAGAAGCAGGCTACCGGTCGGGCTGTCATAGACGTTCTGGGTCACCTGGGCGGTGACCTGTCCCGGCAGATCGGAACGAATACCGGTGATCATCGCCGCTGGGATCACGGCTCCCGCCTGAAGGATGTATGGCGATGCAGGTGCCATGACGCGATCGAGGGCGACTGTCTGCCGATCGACGGGCTCATTGAGGAAAGCGGTGTGTCTGTCCTGTGCGGCAGGCAGGCCCCCAAGATCGAGGCCGGCAAGGCTGGATACAGCCGCACTCGGTGTGGCTCCAGTTGCAGGAGCGGTCTGAAAGAACACACGACTGGTGCGAGCGGCTTCTTCTTCGGCCAAACGGCGCTGCTCCTCGGGATCGACGGCCGGCGCTGTGATTGCAGGCGGCGCGACTGGCTGCCCCCGGTTCTGGGCATCGAGGATCGGACCGCCGAGATCACCCGGCAAGGGCGGTCCAAGAACCGGGCCGGTATAGTCGCGCGGCAGTTCGGATAGCCCGTCTGCCGTCGGACGGTTCTCGACAAAATAGAGCTCGTCGCCTCCAGGCTCGGCATCGCGCGTCTGCAGCGCGTAGATGAGCGCACCGCCAATGCCGAGAAGTGCGATACCGCCGATAGCGGCGAGCATCTTGCGGGACAGGCGGGTGACCCGGGGCGGCTCCGCGCGCAGCCGCATTGGAGCTGCGGCGTCCTTGGGGGTAGTAGCTTCCGTCATGACGGGGCGCCTCCGGTCGCAGAAGAGGACGATGCCGCAGCTTGCCTTTGCTCGATGCGGACGATCCGGACCGTTTGCTGGCGATCACCGCTGCCAAGGCGAAGCTCGGCCGCACCGAAGAGGTGATCGATGATCAGGATATTGTGGTGGACGCGGCTGTTGACGATCTGCGGCTCGCCATCGGCGCCAAGAACAAAGATTGGCGGCATCTCGCCCTGCACGATGCCGCGCGGGAAAACGACATAGACGCGGCGGCCATCATCGAAGACCGAGATAGGACGCCATGGCGGGCTGTCGCCGGTCAGACCGTAGCGGTAGTTGCGCGCGGCTTCCTTGGGGATGATCGGCGCGGCAGGCGCGCTTTGGCGCTGCCCGGGTGGCGGCGCCGGATAGGCCCAGGCCACCGCCGGCATATAGAGCGCCTCGCGAGCCCGCAGTTCGATCATATAAGTGCGCCGGTCGGTGGTGATGACCAGATTGGTCGAAATCTCCGGCCGCGTCGGCTTGACCAGAATATGAACCTGTGCGGCATTGCCCGACCCACTCGTCGTATCGCCGATAATCCAGCGGGCGGTGTCACCCGCTGCAATCGGCCCCGCGCCGGTCAGGCTTTCGCCCGGCTCGAGCGCAATATCGGTGATCTGCCCAGGCGCGGCATAGACCTGGTAGAGCGCGCCCTGCGACCAGGGGTAGATCTGAATGGCATTGTAATAGCCCGCGCGGCGCGGCTCGACGCGCGCGGCAGCGTTGGCGTTTTCAACGCGGCCGGACGCTGTGTCCGCAGGTTCTCCGCCGCGCGCGACGGTCCAGCCGGGCGGCGTGTGCAGCGGCCGCGGCCGATCATCGATAACGGAGGCCTGGACTGCCGGCAGCGGCGGCACGTCAGCATCGTAGCTGAACTGCGGCGTTCGGTTCGTGGCACAGCCCGCGAGCAGGGTCGCGCCGAGCAGCAAAGCTGCCGATACGGGTTTACGGAAAGCCGGACTTGCGGATGTACGGATGGCGGAGATCATTGGCTCATCTCCCGCGACCAGTTGATGGCGTTGACATAGATGCCAAGCGGATTGGCACGCAGGCGTTCGGCATCGCGCGGTGTCTGGATCACGATGGTGAGGATCGCGGTCCAACGCTCGGTGGTGGAGAGCTGGCCATTTTCATAATGCCGCTCGATCCAGGCGACGCGGAAGGAATCCGGTGAGGCTCGGATAACCGAGGATACCTCAACGGCGATCTGCTGGCGCCCGACACGGGCGAACGGATCGTTGGCGCGGGCATAATCGTTCAAGGCCGCCGCCCCGCGATCGGTCGTCCATTCATAGGCGCGCAGCCAGTTCTGCCGCACGATGATCGGATCGGCCGGGATCGAGCGCACCTGCTCGATGAAGCGGCCAAGGTGCCAGGCGATTTGAGGATCGGTCGGCCGGTAGTCGGCCGTGGCGGGCGCGACCGCTTGCGCCTGGCCGAGATTGTCGACCTGCACGACCCAGGGCACCACCGTCCCGCGCGCCGATTGCCAAACGAGGGCCGCGGCAAATCCGGCGCTAAGGATCAGCGAGCCGAATGCCATATAGCGCCAGTTGCGCGCCTGGACGCGGGCCGAGCCGATGCGCTCGTCCCAGACCTGAGCGGCCTTTTGATAGGGCGTCTCTGGCTCGGGGGATTTGCCGTAGTGGGCGGCGGGGCGTTTAAACAGGCTCATGATCGGTCACTTTCGGAGACGGAGACGGAAGAGCCGCCACCATGGCTGTCGCCGGAGCGGACGGCATGGGCGGTCATGGTGGTGCCGTGGCTGAGCGCCTGCCGGCGCTGCATCCGCCGCGCCCAAGCGGGCGGGCCACCGGCCGGCGAGGACGATCCTGCCGCCCCGGGAGTGACACTCGCGCCACCGGCGCCGCCCATGGAGGATGAGCCTCCGGTCAGACCGAGGCCGGCACGTGCACCATCGGAGAAGCTGGACTTCACGCTTTGCGAAGCCCTGGAGACGGCGCCTTTCAACGGCGATATGGCAG